>JANQPH010000001.1 GCA_028285405.1 Thermoleophilia bacterium | reverse complement strand
GGCGGCGGGCCGATCTCGAGCGCCGCGGCGATCAGGGCGCTCGCCGGCGACGCCGACGGCTTCGCGCGCTTCGTCTCGGGCGCGACGGAGTAGCTCGCGTGCTCGGCGCAGCACGCAGAGCGCTCTCGAGACGCCCGTGGGTGATCATCGGGCTGGCGGCGATCACGGCCTTCGTGCTCGGGGTCATCGGCTTCCTCGAGGCCGGACGAGACGCGAGCGATGCCTTCTATGGCGCCATCCGGCTCTTCGGCATGCAGGTCGAGCCGAGAGATCCCCCGCTGACGCTCGAGATCGCCCGCTTCCTGGCCCCGCTCACGCTCGCCGCGGCCGGTATCGGTGCCCTCCTGAAGCTCTTCTCGGCCGAGATCGAGGTCTTTCGCGCCAGACGCCAGCGGGAGCACGTCGTCGTCTGCGGGCTGGGTCGGCGCGGCCAACAGCTCGTCGACGCCCTCCGCGCGCGCGGTGAGCAGGTCATCGGGATCGATCCGGACGAGTCGGGCGGCGGCCTCGACGTCGCCCGCCGCCGTGGCGCGGTGGCGCTGCTCGGAGACGCGACCGACCCGGAGATGCTGCGACGGGCCCGGGTCGACCGCGCCCGCTGGCTCGTCTGCACGTGCACGGACGACAAGACCAACCTGACCGTGGCGGGCCGAGCGGAGGACGTCGCCGGAGAGGACTCCGAGCTTCGCGTGTTCGTCGCGATCGACGATCCCGAGCTCGGATGGGCGCTCCGCGAGCGAGCGCTCGAGGACGACGCCGAGCGGTCGACCGCGGTCGGGTTCTTCAGCGTCGCCCAAGAAGCCGCGCGCGCGATGATCCGGCGCTACCCGTTCCTCGACCTCGGGGACGGGGCGGCGTCGCCGCCACAGGTCCTGATCGTCGGCACGGGGCCTGCGGCGCAGGGCGTGCTGCTCCACGCGGCGCGGCTCTGGGAGGGGCTTCGGACCGCCGACGACGAGCGGCTCCCGGTGGTCGTCGTCGACCGCCAGGCAACCGGCGCCGTGCGCGAGCTCCTGGCCAAAAACCCTCCGTTGGGCCGGCTCTGCTCCATCGACGCCGTCGACGCGTGGCCGGGCCACACCGAGCTCGAGGACCTTCGGGACCGTGTGTCCGGCGGCAACGGCCTTCAGGCGTACGTGTGCCTCGACACCGAGTCGACGGCCATCGCCGCGGGGCTCGCGCTCGAGCGCTGGGTCGACGGAGACGTCGTGGTGCTCGTCCCTTCGGCGGCCGAGTCGGTAGGACGATTCCTCGCCCTCGAGCCGGGACGCGCGGTGGCCGGGCACCGGGTGGTCCTGTTCGGGGCGATCGAGGAGGCGTGCTCGCCCGAGCTGCTCGAGCGACACCGGGTCGAGAGCTGGGCGCGGGCGCTTCACGAGAGCTACGTGCGCCAGCAGCTGGCTGCGGGTGCCACCGTCGCCGAGAAGCCGAACCTGCGCGACTGGGAGGAGCTGTCCGAGGCGGTCAAGCGCGACAACCGCGACCACGCGCGCAGCATCGGTCGGCACCTCGAGCGCGCGGGCCTCGAGGCCCGTCTGCTCGACAGATGGGGGATCCCGGCCGCGACGCTCAGCCCCGAGGAGCTCGAGAGCCTCGCGCGCAGCGAGCACGAGCGGTGGCGCGAGGCCAGGATCGCCGACGGCTGGACCTACGGAGAGCGCCGAGACGACGGGCGGCGCATCCACCCCGACCTGCTCCCGTGGGACGAGCTCCCGGACTCCTCGCGCGAGACGAATCGCGCATTCGCGCGCGAGCTGCCGGCGCTCCTGCTCGCCGCCGGATTCGCCCTCGAGCGAAAGCGCTAGCTAGCGCCCGAACGCGCGCTCGCGGTCGGCGTCGCCCAGGTCGTCGATGTCGAGCCCGCGCGCGAGCTCGAGCGCGACCGCGACATCGCCGGCGCACGCCACGCATTCGCGGACCTGCAGGTCCTCCCCAGAAAAGGCGAGCACCCCTCCGTCGAGTGCCATCGCGCCCCCGAACACCGGCGTCCCGCTCGGCCGCGGCCTGATCACCACCGGACGATCCCGCGGAAGCGGCCCGACGTCCCACACACGACCCGTGCCGTCGTTGCTCGCCGAGAACAGCCGCTGGCCGTCGCTCGTGAACTCGAGGCTGTTCACCCAGTTGTCGTGCGCGCCGAGCGTCTCCGGCTCGTTGGAGCCCGGCGGGACGACGTCCCAGATCCGCACGACGCCGTCCTCACCACCCGCGGCGAGCCTCCGCCCGTCGGGGCTCAGCGTGATGGCGAACAGATCGTCCTCGGACCCGAGGAACAGGTACGGCTCGCTCAGCGTGGCCGGCGTCTCGAGGTCCCAGACCCGGATGACGCGGTCCACCCCGCCCGCGGCCACCCACCGCCCGTCCGGGGTGATCGCGACCCCGAAGATCGTCCTCTCCCCTGCGTCGAGCTCGAGCGGCTCGTCCGGAATGCCCGCGGAGGTGTCCCACACCCGGACCTGGCCACTGCCTCCGCCGCTCACGATGCGCTCGCCCTCGTCGGCGATCGCGACGCTCTGGACCGAGCTGTCGTGCCCGCGCAGCACGATCGGATCCGTCCCGCCCTCGAGATCCCAGATCCGCACGGTTCCGTCCATGCTCCCGCTCACGAGGCTCCTGCCGGTGTCGTCGAACACCAGCGAGCTCGCGCCGGTCTCGTGACCCCGAAGCGCCGTCGCTGGCGTGTCCGGATCCGACTCCGTCGACCGGATGAAGATCGGCCCGTCGAACCCCGAGCTGGCGACCTGGGCACCCTCCCTGTCGAGCGCGACCGCGGTGACCAGCTCGCCGTTCTCGCGCCAGCGGGCGACCCGCTGCTCCGGGAAGCCGTCGGACTCCCACAGGTACAGGCGACCGTCGCCCCCGACGGTCGCGATCTGGGTGCCGTCCGGGCTCATGGCCGCCGCGGTGACCTCGCCCCGGTGCGCCGCGAGCGTGACGAAGTTCTGCAGGTCCGGCGAGTCGAGATCCCACAGCCGGGCCGTTCGGTCCCGCGCCGAGCTGACGAGCGTGCCTCCGTCCGGCGTGAACTGGACGGACTCGAGCGGTCCGAGGTGCCCGCTCAGGTCGATGCTCGTGGGCGACCCGCCGCCGAGGCTCCACACCCGCAGGCCGTCGAGGCCCGCGACGCCGATCCGCTCACCGTCAGGGCTGAACGCGACCGAGTCGACGAACCCGTCCTCGCCGGGAACCTGGAGCACGCGCGACGGCTCGGTCTGGCCGCCCACCCAGAGGCGTACCCCGCCGTCCTCGCCGCCCCCCGCCACGGTTCGTCCGTCGGGGCTGAACGCCACGTCCAGGAACGCCATGGAGCCGGGGTCGGCCAGGACCACCGGGTTGGCCCGGCCGCCGTCGACCGGGACGAGGCGCACCGTCCCGTCGCGCCCCGCGGTCGCGATCCGGCGACCGTTCGGGCTGTAGGCGACGGCGTTGGCCGAGTCCCGTTGCGCCTCGACGACGACCCGGTCGGCATCGGGCCC
>JANQPH010000031.1 GCA_028285405.1 Thermoleophilia bacterium | reverse complement strand
ATTGAAGGGCTCGCCCAGCGCATCGTGCGCGGCGACGTCCCCGAGGGTCTCAAGGAGAAGACGATCTTCGCCCTCGACATGGGATCCCTCATCGCCGGGGCCAAGTTCCGCGGCGAATTCGAGGACCGGCTCAAGGCCGTCCTGCGCGAGATCGAGGAGTCGGACGGCGGGATCATCCTGTTCATCGACGAGATGCACACGTTGGTCGGCGCGGGCGCGGCGGAAGGCGCCGTGGACGCGGCGAACCTGCTCAAGCCGGCGCTGGCCCGCGGCCAGCTGCACTGCATCGGCGCAACGACGCTCTCCGAGTATCGCAAGCACATCGAGAAGGACGCGGCGCTCGAGCGGCGCTTCCAGCCCGTGTTGGTGGGCGAGCCGACGGTCGAGGACACGATCTCGATCCTGCGCGGCCTGAAGGAGCGCTACGAGGTGCACCACGGCGTGCGCATCCAGGACGGGGCGCTGGTGGCGGCAGCGCGGATGTCGGACCGCTACATCACCGACCGGTTCCTTCCGGACAAGGCGATCGACCTCGTCGACGAGGCGGCCAGTCGCCTCCGGATCGAGATCGACTCGGTGCCGTCTGAGCTCGACGCGGTGCAGCGACGGGTCGTGCAGCTCGAGATCGAGGAGCAGGCGCTCTCGCAGGAGACCGACGCCGGCTCGGCCGGGCGCCGCGACGCGATCGCCCGCGAGATCGCCGACCTGCGGGAGGAGGCGGCCACGATGACCGCCCACTGGGAGCGCGAGAAGCAGTCGATCGCGCGCATCCAGGAGGCCAAGGAGCAGATCGAGCAGGCCAAGGCTGAGCTGGAGCGAGCCGAGCGCGATGCCGACCTGGAAGGGGCCGCGCGCCTGAAGTTCGGGACCATCCCCGAGCTCGAGCAGGCGCTCGACGCGGCGAACACCGACCTCGAGGGTCAGTCGGACGAGCGCCGGCTGCTGAAGGAGGAGGTCGAGGAGGAGGACGTCGCCGAGGTCGTCGCGAGCTGGACGGGCATCCCGCTCAACCGGCTCATGGAGGGCGAGGTCGAGAAGCTGCTCCACATGGAGGACCGACTCCACGAGCGGGTGGTCGGCCAGGAGGAGGCGGTGAGCGCGGTCGCCAACGCCCTGCGGCGCGCGCGGGCAGGCCTGTCGGATCCGGATCGTCCGATCGGCTCGTTCGTCTTCCTCGGCCCGACGGGCGTGGGCAAGACCGAGCTCGCGCGGGCGCTCGCCGAGTTCATGTTCGACGACGAGCGGGCGATGGTCCGCATCGACATGAGCGAGTACATGGAAAAGCACACGGTCGCCCGGCTGATCGGGGCGCCTCCGGGCTACGTCGGCTTCGAGGAGGGTGGTCAGCTGACCGAGGCCGTGCGGCGCCGGCCGTACTCGGTCCTGCTCCTCGACGAGATCGAGAAGGCCCATCAGGACGTGTTCAACGTGCTCCTGCAGCTGCTCGACGACGGGCGTCTGACCGACGGCCAGGGGCGCGTCGTCGACTTCAAGAACACCGTCGTGATCATGACCAGCAACATCGGCAGCCAGCACCTGGTGGAAGGCGTCGACGAGGAGGCCGCCCGCTCGCGCGTGATGGACGAGATGCGCGGGCACTTCCGCCCGGAGTTCCTGAACCGGATCGACGAGATCGTGCTGTTCCAGCGCCTGGACCAAACCGATCTGCGCCGGATCGTCGATCTCCAGGTGGCGTTGCTCGAGGACCGGATCAGGGAGCGCGACGTCACGCTCGAGCTCGCCGACTCGGCGCGGGACGTGCTGGCCGAGGCGGGCTTCGACCCGGTCTACGGCGCGCGACCGCTGAAGCGGATCGTCCAGAAGCTGCTCCAGGACCCCTTGGCCATCAAGATGCTCGACGGCGAGGTCACGGCCGGCGACACGGTCAAGGTCGGCGCGGCGATGGACGGCGAGCTGGCGTTCGAGGTCGAGCGCCCCGGGCCCGAGGCCGCCGCGGGGGGTTGATCGAGGCGCGGGCGTTCGCTCCGGCCGGCGAGCCCCGCGTGGGGTGGCTCAGCCGTTCGGCCGGGTCGCCTTGTGCGCCCCGGCCGGGCGCTGGCTGCTCGCCTGGCCCGTCCGGGCTGGCAGCTGGATCGCGGACAGCGCGGCGGTTCCGAGGCTCCCGAGGAACGCGAGCCAGATCCCGACGTCCCTCGTCAGGAACTCGCCCGGGTCGGGGAGGAACACGAGTCGGATCGCGACGAGCACCGCCGCGGCCGACGCCGCTCCGACGCACACCCACGTGAGCAGGAGCGCGATCGGCGCCTCGACCTCGATCGCGCCGGCGGCGCCCAGCGCGAGCGCGGCGCTGGCGACGACCGCGAAGCCGCAGAGCGCGATGGCGATCAGGGCGAACGAGCCCGCGTCCAGGCCCGAGATCGACGCTGGTGCGTCGATCGGCCCGATCTGGAGGGCGTACCACGGGATGACGGCGCTCGCCACGACCAGTCCCGCGCAGACCGCCGCGGCGGCCGGCACTGCGGCGAGCCGCCAGTCGATCTCGCGCGTCAGCTGCTCGGTCGGCGCCGAGGCCGCGTCGGCCTCGGTCGGGACGTCGTCGGGATGGGGCACGCGAAGAGGGTGCCACAGCGCGATGGCGCTCGGGGCGCCGGTGGTAGCCTCAGCTCCTCGGCGGAGCTCCCGCGGCGCTCGCTCGCGGTGAGGCCCGAGACCGGATCGACCGCGTGCCAGGAGGAACGATCAGACCGCCCGGATTCTTCATCGTGGGCGCCCCGAAGTGCGGGACGACGGCGCTGAGCGAGTACCTGCGAGGGCACGCCCAGGTCTTCATGTCGCAGCCGAAGGAGCCCCACTTCTTCTGCTCGGACTTCGACTACTACTACCGGCCGGGCGAGGCGACGCTCGACCACTACCTCGAGCTCTTCGCCGATGCCGGGCCGGAGCACGAGGCCGTCGGCGAGGCGTCGGTCTGGTACCTCTACTCACAGCAGGCCGTCCCCGGGATCCTCGAGTTCAGTCCGAACGCGCGCCTCGTGGTGATGGTGCGCAATCCGGTGGAGTTGGTGCCGTCGCTGCACAGCCAGCTGCGGTACTCGCTCGACGAGGACGAGCCGGATGTGCGCCGCGCCTGGGAGCTGCAGGGCGAGCGCGCGGCCGGAGGCCATGTCCCCAGCACCTGCCGTGTGCCCGAGTTCCTCCAGTACCGGGCGGCGGCCTCACTGGGCGCCCAGCTGGAGCGGCTGTACACGCACGCGTCCAGGGAGCAGGTCCAGGTCATCGTGTTCGACGATCTCCGATCCGACGCGCGGGGGGTCTACACCAGGGCGCTCGAGTTCCTGGGGGTCGAGGACGACGGCAGGGACAGCTTTCCGCGCGTCAACGCGAACAAGGCGCACCGGGGAGGTGCGCTCGCGCGCATCACCCAGCGGCCACCGGCGTCGCTCGTCGCCGCGGCCCGGGGCGTGAAGCGGGTCACCGGCGTCGAGCGGCTCGGCGTGCTGTCCCGTCTGCGCAGCTCCAACAGGGTCGAGGGCGAGCGAGCGGCGATCGATGCGGAGCTCGCCGACGAGCTCGCACGGGCGTTTGCGGACGACATCGGGCTGCTCGGGGAGCTGATCGGGCGGGATCTCTCGCATTGGGCGCGCGCGCGGGCGGCCCAGCCCGGCTCCTGACGGTGTACGCTCGAACTGGAAGGGTTCAGCAAAAGGAGTCGGTTTGCCCACCTTCGTCATGCTCTCGACGCTCAGCCCGCATGGGGTCGGGACGCTCAAGACGAATCCGGAGCGCCTCAAGGAGGTCAACTCCGAGATCGAGCAGATGGGCGCCCGTGTCATCGAGCAGTGGGCGGTCCTCGGTCCGTACGACTTCGTGAACATCGTCGAGGCGCCGGACGAGCGCGTCATCGCGCGGGTCTCCGTCGAGCTGGCGGCCCGTGGCACCGCGCACTTCCAGACCATGACGGCGATTCCCGTCGACGAGTTCCTCTCGCTTCTGAAGTGAGCCAACGGCGTGCCCGCCGCTGGCTGATCGCTGGCGGGATCGTGGGCCTCGCCGCGTCGCCGAGCATCGTTCGCGCCGTGAGAGAGGTGCGGGCGCGCTCTGTACGGGCCCAGCGCCCGGGGTCGGATCCGGTCGCCGGCTTTCGCAAAGCCCCCTGCTACGCGCGCTCCAATTAGGCGTCGGTCGACCGATGAGCGCGCCGTGGGCGCTCGAGGTGCTGATCCCGACCCACCGTGTCGTGCTCGGGCTCCTGGACGGTGAGGTGGTCGAGACCCGCGCGGCGACGCCGCCGGCGACCTTCCGCGCGTATGGCGCCCTCGACGGGGTGATCCCGGGAATGATCGCGTGGCCGAACACCGTCCTCGCCACCGGGCCGGACACGGTCGTCGTCGATCCCGGCTACCAGACCCAGGGCGACATGCTCGCGGCGTCGCTGAAGGCGAGGGGCATCGAGACGGACGCGATCGCGACGGTCCTCATGACCCACCTGCACTCGGACCATCTGTCGGCGGTGCGCCAGCTCGGCGACGTTCGTCTGTATGTGCACGAGGCCGAGCTCGACACGCCCCACGCCAAGGCGCAGTCGGGCCTGCTCGAGCCGCTCGACGTGCAGCTGCTGAGCGGCGAGGGCGGCGAGGTGCTCGACGGGGTGCGATGGGTGCACACGCCCGGGCACTCCCCCGGGCACGTGATCTTCCTCTTCGAGACCGACGACGGGCTCGTGTGTGTCGCCGGTGACACGCTCGGCCCCGACCCGGAGTACTTCGCCACGGATCAGCTGCCCGCGGACTTCCCCGACCGGGAGCTGCATGTCGCCGCCTTCCGCAAGATCCGCGCCGAGCGGCCGCGCCGTGTCATTCCCGGGCACTACGGTGTCTTCGACGTTCCTTAGGATCGTCCGGACCCCTCACCAGGACCGGAGCCGCTGATGGATCAGATCACCCGCGAGCAGAAGCTCTTCGTGGCCGCGGCGGCGAGCGTGCTGTTCATCATCAGCCTGTTCTTCGACTGGGCGAGCGCGCCGTCGGTCAACACCATCGTCGGCGAGGTGCCCGTCGACTTCGACGGCAACGGCTTCGACATCATTCCCGCAGCGTGGATCTACCTGGTCCTCGCGGCGCTGGCCGCGCTCGCCTTCCTGGCCGATGCCCTCAACTACGAGCTGCCGGGTGCGATCCCGGCGATCCCGGTCGGAACCTGGCTGATCTCGATCCCGTTCGTGGTGAGCTTCGCGTTCATGATCGACTTCCCCGGAGGGGGACCGATCGACCGCGGCATCGGCTTGTGGCTGGGCTTGGTGTTCTCGGCGATCGCGCTCGCGGCGGCGGCCTGGGCCTGGTATGAGGAGCGCCAGTACGCCTGAGGCCGACGCCTAGCGGTCGCTGACCGAGGCGTTCAGCGCTCCCCCGGTTGCCGTGGCCGGGCCCGGACCTGTGGCCTGGCACTGGATGTCGATGCGGTAGTCGTCGGCAATGGGGTTGGTGCCACCAGACAACGGGATTCGGACCGAGGTATTGGCTGGGATCGTCACCGGGTCCAGGATCGCGAAGAACCGCGTGCTCTGGTTGACCGGGTCGCGTCCGATCGCGGCCAGGGCGCACGAAGCAGTCGATGAGTTGCTGGGGTCGGTGTCCGTGTTCTGCACGTCGACGTAGCCGCTGCCGATGATGCGCTTGTTGGTGCCGACCGTGATGTCCCCCTCGCCGTCGATCCCGACGATCGTCACGGGCGTGCTCGTCACGATGATCTCCGGTACCGATCCGGTCGTGATCGGGTCGTCGACGAATGCGAGGAGCGTCTTCGCGAAGGTCGACGGAACCGCGCCGGCTGGTCCAGCCGGCCCTTGCGCGCCCTGGGGTCCCGCCGGGCCCTGCGCCCCCGCGGGGCCGCCCGCGTTCACCTTCGCGGCGAGCTGCGGCGTGAGCTTCGTCTCCGAGATGGCGCCGTCGGCGATCACGGAGCCAGGGAGCCCGCCACCGACAGCCCGGAGGTTGGTGACCGGGCCGTCCTTGACGCCGACGATCCGACCGGGGGTGCCCGTGTAGATCCCGAGCTCGTTGTTCAGCGTCTTCGAGAGGTTGATCGCGGCGCGTGCCTGGTTGCTCGCGACCGAGACCTACTTGGCGAGGTCGTTCGAGCCCTGGGCGTCGGCGGTGTCGGTGGCGAGGTCGATCGCGGCGATGCCGCCCGCGGCGAGCACGACTCCGGCGGCGACCCCGGCAACGATGGGCAACTGGGCCATGACAGCCTCCTGTCGGATTCGCGCGAGCCTATCCCGCGCTCCGGTCTCGTCGGTCGTCTCGCCTGCTGCATCACCTCGGGCACCACGCCCGCGGGGCACCGGGTTGGCACTAGACTCGGCGTCCAATCGACGAGGGGGTCGTCAGCCATGGAGGATTGGGTACAGCGGGCCCGCGAGGGAGCGACGCGGGCGACCGAGGCGGCCAAGGCGGGCGCATCACAGGCCAAGGTGCAGGGGCAGGGGATGATGCTGCGGCGCAAGTTCGACGCGCTCGCGAAGGACCTCGGCCAGATCGTCTTTCGCCAACGCGAGGGCGAAGGCGCCCTCGATGCCGAGATCGACCGCCTGGTGGGCGAGATGCGGGGCGTTCGCGCCGAGCTGGACGCGCTCGAGGACTGACCCGCGGCCGGGAGCCCTACTGCGTCGCGGGCGCGGTGTTGACGACGCGCCACCTCACGTTGCCGTCGTCGTCGGTCTGAGTCACCAGGATGGTCGCGGTCGACCCGTCCGGGGCGGTCGCCGTGCAGGTGAACTCGTCGCCCTCCTCGACCTCCACGTCGTCGGGGCAGTCGACGGCAGAGTCCGGGACGCCCTGCGCCCCCAGCTCCTCCTCGATCTCCGTCTCGAGCTCGCTCGTGTCGAGATCGGACCCCCCGATCGAGACGCTGCAGCCGGTGAGCGCGGCGGCCGCGGCGACGGCGAGCAGCGGGAGCGCCGCACGGCGAGACAGCCTCCGCCACGTGGATCGTGGACGCACGTCAGCCATCTGAAGCCACCTTCCTCACGGTCAACGGCTTCGCATTCAACAGATCCAGACGGACGTTCGCTCAGCGCCGACGGCGGCGAACACCGAGATGTCACACCGTTCGTCGAGGGTGCCCAGGGGCACTCGCCGCGCGCCTTCCTGGCCGGCGAGGTGCCAGACTGACCGGGTGACCGCATTGGCTTGGACACTCGCCGCAATCGGCATGGTTGCCGCTGTCGCCTTCGGCGCACAGGCGCTGCGACTCCTCCGCGAGCGACAGCCTCGGGACGCGACCGCCCCGACGGCGCCCGGTGGGAACCGCGACGAGGTGTCCGGACCCTCCGACGCGTTCGAGGTCCTGCCCATCGTCGCCCTGCGCGTGCGCGCCGACGGGACGATCCTCGAGGCGAATGCCCGGGCGCGGGAGCGGTTCGAGTTCCTCGCCCGCGGCATGAGCGTGCTCGAGGCGTTCAGCGAGCACGAGCTCGCCGGCCGTGTCTCGCAGGCGATCACGAGCGGAACGCCGACCAGCTTCGAGGTGCGGCTCTTCGCCGAGGGCCGGCGCACCTACAGCGTCAGCGTGGAGCCGTACGGCGGCGACCGCGCGGAAGGCCTCGTCGCGCTGGCCGACTCGAGCGAGGCGGTCGCCTACCAGGAGCTTCGATCCCAGTTCGTCGCCAACGTCTCGCACGAGCTCCGCACTCCGCTGACCGGGCTACGCGGGCTGCTCGAGGCACTCGACGATCCGGACATGGACGAGGAGACGCGGGCACGGTTCGTGGAGCGGGCGGCTCGGGAGACGGCCCGGCTCGAGGCGCTGATCGGCGACATCCTCTTCCTGTCCGAGCTCGAGGCCACCCAGGGCCTGCCCTCCTCGGCCCGTAGCGACCTGTCCCGAGCGGTCGAGATCACCATCGACGAGCTCCTGCCGACGGCGGCCGAATACGGCGTCGACCTCGACAGCGACGCTCCCGAGGGTGCGTGGACGCCGCTGACCGATCGCATGGCCCGCACCGTCGTGCGCAATCTCCTCGAGAACGCGATCAAGTACGCGGGTGCCGGCGCGCGCGCCACCGCCGTGGTCGCGATCGACGACGCAGTCGTGACGCTCACGGTCGAGGACGACGGCGCCGGGATCGGCGAGAAGCATCTGCCGCACGTCTTCGAGCGGTTCTACCGAGCCGACCCTTCGCGCTCGAAGCGGCTGGGCGGCACCGGGCTCGG
Source organism: Thermoleophilia bacterium (assembly GCA_028285405.1). GTDB lineage: Bacteria > Actinomycetota > Thermoleophilia > Miltoncostaeales > Miltoncostaeaceae > JANQPH01. The sequence goes on along the minus strand of JANQPH010000031.1, from coordinate 26,944 downwards.
CCTCTCGATCGTCAAGCACATCGCGGAGCGGTTCGGCGGCCACGCGACGGTCGAGTCGCGTGAGGGGATCGGCACGACCATCACGGTCGAGCTGCCGCTGGTCGGCACGGGGGAGGAGATCGAGGACGCCGAGCTCGATTCCTCGCTTCCGGAGCGCGAGACCGCCTCCGGCTGACGGCGCCGGCAACCCGCTTTGCTACCATCGCCCGCCGCTGAGGCAGGCCCCCCGGCTTGCCCGCGCCCGTGCCTTTGAGCGTTCCCCTGATGGACATCGCGGCCCAGTACGGGCCCTTGCGACCGCAGATCGACGAGGCCGTCAAGGAGGTCCTCGACAGCGGCCGCTTCATCCTCGGCCCGAACGTGCGGGCGCTCGAGGAGGAGGTCGGAGCGACCCTCGGCGGTCGTCCCTGCGTCGGCGTCGGTAACGGCACCGATGCCCTCTGCATCGCGCTCCAGGCCTGTGACGTCGGGCCCGGCGACGAGGTCGTCACCTCCCCGTACACCTTCTACGCCACGGCCGAGGCGATCGCTCGCCTCGGGGCGACGCCGGTCTTCGCGGAGATCGACCCGGTGACCTACTGCGTCGACCCCGACTCGGTCGCCGAGCGGATCGGGCCCAAGACGAAGGCGATCCTGCCGGTCCACATCTTCGGGCACCCGGCAGCCATGGGCCGCTTGCGGACGCTCGCCGACGCCGCCGGCGTTCGGCTCGTGGAGGACGCCGCGCAGGCCTACGGCGCGGCCGAGGCCGGTGCGGACGCCTGCACCGTCGGCGATCTGGCGACGCTCAGCTTCTTCCCGACCAAGAACCTGCCCGGTTTCGGAGACGGCGGGATGGTCGTCTGCGCCGACGAGGAGCTCGCCGAGCGGGTTCGGCGGCTGCGGTTCCACGGCTCGACGGACAAGGTGGTCTTCGAGGAGGTCGGCTACAACTCGCGCCTCGACGAGCTCCAGGCGGCGATCGTGCGGATCTTCCTGCGGGAGGTGGGCGCCTGGAACGAGGGGCGCCGCGCGGCCGCGGCCGCCTACGAGGCGAGCGGCCTCGGCGAGCACGTGGTCCTTCCGGGCAGCGCCCCGGACGCGACCCACGTCTACCACCTCTACATGGTTCGGCACTCCGCCCGTGACCAGTTGCGCGCCGCGCTCGGCGAGGCCGGGGTCGCATCCGCCGTCTACTACGGGATCCCGCTCCACCTCCAGCCGGTCTTCGCGCATCTGGGTCATCGCGAGGGCGACCTGCCGATCGCCGAGGAGTGCGCCGCCACGGGCCTCGCGATCCCGATGCACCCGACCCTCTCCCCGGAGTCGGTCGGCGAGGTCGCCGCGGCGGTGGCGCAGGTTGCGGATTCCTTGCCGGCGGGAGCGCCGTCGTAGACGGTCAGGGCATGCGGATCTGGGTTGACGTCACCAACTCGCCGCACGTCGTCATCTTCAATCCCCTGATCGCCCGCCTCGAGGCACGCGGTCACGAGGTCACGGTGACCGCCCGCGACTTCGCGCAGACCGTCGGCCTGCTCGAGCGGTTCGAGATCCCCTACGAGGTGATCGGCGCCCACGGGGGGGGCAGCCGCCGCGGGAAGGCTCGCGCGATGGCGGGACGCACCGCCGCGCTGTCGCGGCTGGCGCGACGCGAGCGGTTCGATCTGGCAATCGCGCACGGAAGCACCGACCAGCCCCCTGCGGCGCGGGCGGCCGGCATCCCCCAGGTGACGATGTTCGACTACGAGCACGCCGCGGCGATGCACCACTGGAACTGCCGCTTCGCGACCCGGGTCGTGGTGCCGAAGGCGATCCCCGAGGACGCGTTGCGTCGTTACGGCATCACTCCGCCGCGGCTCGTGCGGTACCCGGGCCTCAAGGAGGAGTACTACCTCGCCGACCACCGGCTCGATCCGGGGGTGCGCGCGGAGGTCGGGGTCTCCGAGGAGGCGGTGCTGGCCGTGCTCCGGCCGCCGCCCGAGGTGACGCTGTACTACCGGGGCGCGGGCGACGACGCGTTCACCGCGGCGCTCGAGCGTCTCGTCGAGGCGGCTCCCGCCGTCCAGACCGTCGTGCTCCCTCGGACGGACCGCCAGCGCGAGGAGCTGCGCAAGCGGCCCGTCATCGTCCCGGACCGGCCGATCGACGGGCCGAGCCTGGTCGGCGCGTCGGATCTGGTCGTGAGCGCCGGCGGGACGATGAATCGCGAGGCCGCGGCGCTCGGTGTCCCCGCCTACACGCCGTTTGCCGCCACGATGGGCGCCGTCGACATCGAGCTGATCCGCGCGGGTCGCCTGCGTCAGCTCCGCCACCCCGACGAGCTCGAGCTGGTCCCGAGGGCCCGCGGCGACGCGCCGAGCCTGCGCGACCCCGAGTTCCTGCTCGACTTGATTCTGTCGGCGCATATGGCAAAACTCGGCCGCTGATGAGGCTTCCGGCCGCCATGCTCAGCTGGCGCGCGGCGTTGCACCGACTCGCCCAGGTGGCCGTCGACGTCGGGCTGCTCTTCGCCGCGTACTGGCTCGCGTTCTACTTCCGATTCGACGGGTCGGTTCCCGGTCGGTTCGAGGAGACGCTCAGCGCCACCATCTTCATCGTCGTCGGCCTGAAGATGGCCGTGTTCATCGCAGCGCGGCTCTACACGAAGTGGTGGCGCTTCACGAGCATGCGCGACCTGCAGGCCATCGTGCTCGCGGTCGCGGTCTCGAGCATCCTCGTCGCCGCGGTCCTCGCCCAGTGGCAGCCCGGGGGCGTCGAGCCCGTCCCACGCGGCGTGCTGGCCTTCGACTTCCTCTTCACGCTGGTGCTGATCGGTGGAGTCCGGTTCCTGGTCCGCAGCATCGTCGAGCGCCCACCCCGGTCGGAGTTCTTCCGCAAGGGCCGGGGCGTGCTGATCGTCGGCGCCGGCAACGCGGGCACGTCGCTGCTTCGCGACATGCAACGGCACCGGCGCCAGCTCGGCCTCACGCCGATCGGGCTGATCGACGACGACCCGCGCAAGCGCGGCCTGCGCATGCACGGCGCCCGCGTCCTCGGCACCCGGGCAGACCTGCCGCGGATCCTGCGGGATCGCGTCGTGAACGAGGTCGTGATCGCGATGCCGTCCGCCCCGGGCGCCGCCAGGCAGGACGTCGTCGAGAAGTGTCGAGACGCCGGCGTCCGGTGCACGACGCTGCCGGGGCTGCCGGAGCTGATGCGCGGCGAGGTGACCATGTCCCAGCTGCGCGAGGTGCGCGTCGAGGACGTCCTCGGACGTGCCCCGATCGTGATCGACCTGGCCACCGTGGCGCGCTACCTGAGCGGGCGCACCGTGCTCGTGACGGGGGCGGGCGGATCGATCGGCAGCGAGCTCTGCCGCCAGATCGCGGCCCTCGGAGTCCGCTCGCTGGTGATGGTCGAGCACTCCGAGAACAACCTGTTCGAGATCGACCACGCCCTGCGGGCTCGCGGCGACACCAAGCTGCGGCCGGTCGTGGGCGACTGCAAGGACGAGACGCACATGGCGCGGGTCCTTGCCGAGCACCGTCCCGAGATCGTCTTCCACGCCGCCGCCTACAAGCACGTGCCGATGATGGAGCTGAACCCGCTCCAGGCCGTCGCCAACAACGCGATCGCGACCGAGATCATGGCCCGCCAGTCGGCGGTGCACGGCGTCGAGCGCTTCTGCCTGATCTCGACCGACAAGGCCGTCGAGCCGAAGACGATCATGGGCGCGACCAAGGCGCTCGCGGAGCGGATCATCGAGATGCACGGCGAGGGGGTCACCGGGACCCGGTTCGCCGCGGTGCGGTTCGGGAACGTCCTGGGAAGCTCGGGGTCGGTGCTGCCGATCTTCCGGCGTCAGATCGAGGCCGGCGGGCCCGTCACGGTCACCCACCCTGAGATGACGCGGTTCTTCATGACCATCCCAGAGGCCGTGCAGCTCGTGATCGAGGCGACGGGGATCGCCGAAGGCGGCGACATCTTCGTCCTCGACATGGGGGAGCCCGTCAAGATCGTCGACCTGGCGCAGCGGATGATCGAGCTGAGCGGCAAGGGTGACGACGACCAGATCACCATCCAGTTCGTCGGCATCCGGCCCGGCGAGAAGCTCCACGAGGAGCTCTTCAACGTCGACGAGGACGTGCTCTCGACCCGATTTGGCAAGATCATGCGCGCAACTCGGCCGCCGCTCGACGCAGGACAGGTGCGGAGCGGTCTCGCCGAGCTCGAGAGAATCGTCACCGAGGGAAGTCAGCACCGTGTGCACGAGGTGCTGATGCAGACCACGCTCGCCGGCAGGTCCGAGCCGGATCAGGGCGAAACCGTCACCGAGTCAACGTTCTCCGAGGGGGATGCACGATCGTGAGCACCGCCACCGCTGCTGTCGACCCGATGACCATCAGCGTCGAGGCTGCGCTGCGGGCAGATTTACCCGCCGGCGCCGAGCCGGTTGACCCGCGAGGCCTGCTTGCTCGGGTCGTCCGGCCGTGTCCCTCGCACTCGCACGACGCGAGGTGCGTCGCCCGCAGCGCCGAGGGGCGGCTGCTCTACTGGTGCGGCCACGGCGGCGGGCACCACTTCTCCATCCACTGACCGGGCGCGGGGCGGCTCACACCGCCGCGCGGGCCGCCTCGAGTCGCTCGATCTCGGTCCGTTTGGCCACCATCGCGTAGCCGACCCCCGCCGCGGCTCCGAGGGTCGACACCAGCGCCGCGAGCCACAGCCCCGGCTCCCTGACGAAGAGCTCGGCGGGCTCCGGGACGACCGCCACGCGGAACCACACGATGCCTGCCCCCGCGACGAGGGCGGTCGCCGCCACAGTCGCCGCGATCCGCTCCCCGTCTGAGGCGGGAATCGCCCCCGCGCTGACCGCGAGCGCGACCAGCGCCGCGAACCCCAGCCACGCGAGCAGCTGCGTGCCCGTGCCGACGTCCCATCCGCTCACGCCTTCGGCGGTGAACTCCGGCCCGAGGTCGGCGGCGTACCAGTTGGGAAGCAGGAGCAGGGGGAGGGCGATCGCCGCGACGACGGCCGAGGCCAAGAGCGCCCGGTAGGGAGAGACGTCGGGCATGCCCGGGAGGGCGACCTGGGACTCCACGTCGCGAGCCGCGGCCGCCGTCTTGCCGAGCGCGCGCAGCGCGTCCTCGGCGTGCTGCTCCCGTGGGGGGCGCGCGGTCGGGTAGGGGAGGGCGTGGACCGAGCGGAGCGTCACGCGGGCGGATCCGGTCGGTGGCGGCGGTCCCGGGTAGGGCGGCTCGTGCCGGCGGGTCGGCGCCGCCGGGTACGGGAGCTCGTGCCGGGATGAGGTCGGGGCCACCACCGCCAATCTAGGCGTCCGGTGGCCGGAGAGCCGCCTCGGCCTGGTGGGCCAACCCCGGCTCGGTCAACGACGTGCAGGCTGGACTCGCGCCTCGCGACCGGAGATGCTGCGCGCGCGCCCCGCATCTCGATCGACGTGCACGTCGATTCCGTTCACGACGAGGGTTGGGGGGAAGCGTGAGTGATGACGGGGACAGGCAGGTCGACTACGCCGCCGTGACGACGCGCCAGCAGGCGACCTGGGCCACAGGCGACTACTCGGCGATCGGGACGCGCATCGTGATCATGTCCGAGCGGCTCGTCGACAACGCCGACCTTCGGTCGGGGGACCGCGTGCTCGATGTCGCCTGTGGAAGCGGCAACGCAGCCCTGGCCGCCGCGCGCGCGGGCTGTCGGCCGATCGGGCTCGACTACGTCCCGTCGCTGCTCGAGCGCGCCCGGGCTCGTGCCGAGCTCGAGGGGTTGCCCGTCGAGCTCGTCGAAGGCGACGCCCAGTCGCTTCCGTTCGAGGACGGCGAGTTCGACGCGGTGCTCTCGGTCGTCGGCGTGATGTTCGCCCCCGACCAGGGCGCCTGCGCGTCGGAGCTGCTTCGCGTCACCAAGCCCGGCGGCAAGATCGCGCTCGCCAGCTGGACCCCCGAGGGCTTCATCGGCCAGATGTTCAGGGTGATCGGCTCGCACGTCCCGCCGCCTCCCGGCGTTCGCCCGCCCCTCGAGTGGGGGAGCGAGCCACGTCTCGACGAGCTGTTCGGCTCCGGCGCGGGCGAGATTCGGCACGAGCGACGGGTGCACAACTTCCGCGCTCCCACGCGGCAGGCGTTCGTCGACGAGATGCGCGACTTCTACGGGCCGATGAGCAGGGCGTTCGAGGCCCTCGGGGACGGCGGTGGCGCCCTCGAGGCCGACCTGCTCGAGCTGCTGGCGGGTCTCGACCGTCGCCAAGAGGAGGACGCCATGTCGGTCCCCGGCGCCTATCTGGAGACCGTGATCACCCGGGCGTGAGCTCGGTCGTGCGGCCTACGCGCCTGGCGGGCGCCCCCGGCCGCTGGCGATCGTGATCGCTTCGGGCGGGCGCTCGTTCGTCGGCTCGCCCGGCTCCCAGTCGTCCACCCATACCTCGATCTGGTGGATGACGGGCCCGAGGGCCTTGCCCTTCGGTGTGAGGCGATACTCGACCGCTCCCGCGTCGAGCGGGCGACGCTCGATCAGGCCGGCCGCCTCGAGCTCGCGCAGCCGCTCGGCGAGCAGGCGCGCTGAGAGCCCGCTCACGGCGGTCCGGATCTCGGTGAACCGCACCGGCCCCTCGAGCGCGACGCGCAGCACCGCCGCGCTCCAGCGGCGGCCGAGGAGCTCGGCCGCCCGCTGATAGCGCTGACAGACCCGCGGGGGTGTCCGACAGTCGCCCATGGGTCGGGTCAGCTCGGCTGGGCCGCCGCCGCCGGCGTGCCCTCGAGGGCCAGGTCAAGGACCTCGCCGACCGTGAGCACCGGGTGCACCGTCAGCTCCTCGAGCACCGACTCCGGGACCTCGTCGAGGTCGCCGCGGTTTCGCTCGGGGATGATCACGTCGGTCAGCCCCGCTCGGTGCGCCGCCAGCAGCTTCTGCTTGACGCCGCCGATCGGGAGCACCCGCCCTTGCAGCGTGACCTCGCCGGTCATGCCGACGGTCGGCTTGACCGTCCGCCCCGACAGGAGCGATGCCAGCGCGGTGACCATGGTCACGCCGGCCGAGGGGCCGTCCTTGGGAACGGCTCCCGCCGGCACGTGCATGTGGATCTCGCCGCCGAGCGCCGTCACGTTGGCGCCGAGCTCGTCGGCGTGGGACCGCACGTACGAGAGGGCGATCCTGGCGGACTCGCGCATGACGTCGCCGAGCTGGCCGGTCAGGACGAGCCGGTCCGAGCGGTCGTCGCCCGGCATGCCGGTCGCCTCCACGAAGAGCACGTCCCCGCCGGTGCCGGTCACCGCAAGACCGGTCGCGACGCCCGGAACGGCGGTTCGCTCGGCGGCCTCGTTGAAGAACTTCGGCCGGCCGAGCAGCTCGCGCAGGTCGTCCGGAGCCACGGCGATCGGCCCGTCCTCGCCCTCGGCGATCTTGGTCGCGGCCTTCCTGACCACGGTGCCGAGCTCGCGCTCCAGGTTCCGGACCCCCGCCTCGCGGGTGTAGTCGGCGATCACGCACTTGATGACGCTGTCGGGCACGTCGACCTCGTCCTCGCGCAGACCGTTCGACTCGATCCGGCGGGGCAGGAGGTAGTCCTTGGCGATCGCGAGCTTCTCGTACTCGGTGTAGCCGTCGAGCGCGATCACCTCCATCCGGTCCAGCAGCGGGCCCGGGATGGAGTCGCTCATGTTCGCCGTCGCGATGAAGAGCACCTCGGACAGGTCGAGCTCGACGTCCAGGTAGTGGTCCCGGAACGTGTGGTTCTGGGCGGGGTCGAGCACCTCGAGCAGCGCCGAGGACGGGTCCCCGCGCCAGTCGGCGCCGACCTTGTCGACCTCGTCGAGCATGATCACCGGGTTGCGGGTGCCGGCCTCGCGCAGCGCGCGCACGATCCGTCCGGGGAGCGCGCCGACGTAGGTGCGCCGGTGTCCCCGGATCTCGGCCTCGTCCCGGATGCCACCCAGGCTGATCCGCGCGAACTCGCGTCCGAGCGCCCGGGCGACCGACTGCCCGAGCGATGTCTTGCCGGTGCCCGGCGGGCCGACGAGCGTCAGGATGACCCCCGACTTGCCGTCGTCGAGCTCACGGTCGCGACGCAGCTTTCGCACCGCCAGGTACTCGAGGATCCGCTCCTTGACCTTCTCGAGTCCGGCGTGGTCGGCGTCGAGGACCTCTCGGGCCTCGGGCACGTCGAGGTGCTCCTCGGAGCGCTTCTCCCAGGGGATCGAGACCATCCACTCCAGGTAGGTGCGGATCATCCCGGCCTCGGGGCCCTCCGAGTTGCGCTCGAGGCGAGCGAGCTCGCGCTCGGCCTCCTTGCGGGCCTCCTCCGGGAGGCCTGCCTCGTCGAATCGGGTCTGCCAGTCGTCGTTGTCGTCGCCGAACTCGCCGAGCTCCTTGCGGACCTCCTCGAGCTGACGGCGCAGCAGCATCTCGCGCTGGGCCTTGTCCATGCCCTCGCTGACGTCGCGCCGGATCTGTCGACGCAGGCTCGCGTCGGCTAGGCGCTCGCGCTGCGCGTCGATCGCGATCCGCAGCCGCTCCATGACGTCGATCGTCTCGAGGATCTCGATCTTCTTGCCGACCGGGATCTCGGGCGCGTACCCCGACGTGTCCGCGAGGCGACCCGGGTCCTCGATGCCCGACAGGAACTGGGCCACCCGCGGTCCGTCACCGCGCTGGTCCGCCACCTCCTGCACCACGGCCTTGTACTCGCGTGTCAGCGTGTCGACCTCGATCCCGGCGATCTCGGGCTCCAGGATCTCGTGCACCTCGACGCGCAGGGACGGCGATCCGACGTCGGCGGGCCCGAGCTCGGCCCGGTGGAGCGCCTCGAGCGCCACCCCGCGCGTGCCGTCGGGAAGGGCCATGTCGCCGAGCACCGCCGCGACCGCGCCGATACTCGCGAACTGCCCGTTCTGGCGAGGCACGAGCACGACACGGCCATCCACGGCGTCGTCGAGGGCCTCGGCCTGCTCGGGGTCGCCCACGGGGAACGTCACGCTCATGCCCGGCAGCACGACCGCGTCGTCGAGGGGCAGCACCGGCAGGTACGTGGGGCTTCCGATCTCGCTCACATTCGCTCCAGCTGAGGGGTAACGATTGGTAACTGGACGAGAAGTTACTCCGAGTAACCTCAGCGCGCAACTCTGGCTGGCACGAGCCATCGGGAACGGCTTGGCGGTGGGGGAGTAGGCTCGCCGGGCGGTGTACGTGACCAGGAAAGGACGCGGGGATGACGGCAGCCTCTGATCTCTTCGGACTCGGCGGGCGGACCGCCGTCGTGACCGGCGCATCGTCCGGCCTCGGGACCACGTTCGCCGAGACGCTCGCCGGCGCGGGGGCCAACGTCGTGCTCGCCGCCCGCCGCGTGGATCGCCTCGAGGAGCTCGCCGGCAGGATCGAGCGCGACGGCGGTGCGGCGGTGGCCGTCGCGTGCGACATCGCCGACCCGGACCAGACCGAGGCGCTCATGGCCGCCGCGGTCGACGCGTTCGGCTCGCTCGACGTGGTCGTGGCCAACGCCGGGGTCGTGGCCGAGGGCGGCGCGGTACCCGAGCAGGTGAAGCCGGAGCTGTTTGCGCGGACCGTCGAGGTCAACCTGGCCGGGACCTTCCACACATGCCAGGCGGCGGGCCGCCGGATGCTGGCCAACGGCGCCGGATCGATCATCACCGTGGCATCGGTGGCGGGGCTCGGTGCCAGCTTCGAGGCGCCGGGCGCCTACAGCGCCAGCAAGGCCGCCACGATCAGCCTGACCAAGGACCTGGCGCTGCGATGGGGCGACCGCGGCGTGCGCGTCAACTCGATCGCGCCCGGCTGGTTCCCGAGCGAGATGACCGACGTTCCCCTGAGCGTTCCGCCGCTGCGCGAGCGGATCGCGGGCCAGACCGCCCTGCGGCGGGTCGGCGATCCCGCCGAGCTGGCCGGGGCCCTCCTGCTGCTGGCCTCGGATGCCGGGAGCTACATCACCGGGACCGTGATCTCGGTCGACGGCGGCCAGTCGGCCTCGTTCGGCACGTCGCCGTACCCGGACATGCTCTACGCGGCCCTCGCCGAGCGGGTGCCGGACGGCATGGGCGTGCGGATCATGCCCGAGGGCGACTCGCGGTAAACCTGCGATCCTGCCGGGCGTGGATCTGCGCCATCTCGCGATCTTCCGCGCCGTCATCGAGCGCGGCTCGTTCTCGGCCGCGGCGGAGTCGCTCGGCGTCACGCAGCCGGCCGTCTCGTTCCACATCCGCTCGCTCGAGGAGCGGGTCGGCCAGCGGCTGATCGACCGGAGTGGGCGCCAGCTGAGCCTGACCGAGGCCGGTGAGGTGCTGGACGACTACGCCCGGCGACTCCTCTCGCTCGAGGACGAGCTCGAGCGCGAGCTCGACGCGCTCGGGACCGAGATCGCGGGCGCGCTGCTGCTCGGCTCGTCCACCGGCCCGGGAGAGCTCGTGCTTCCGCGCCTGTGCGCGGCATTCCGCGAGGCGAACCCGAAGGCGGACGTGCGCCTGTCGGTCTACGACACCCAGCACGTGTGCCAGCGGGTGCTCGAGGGGTCCCTCGAGCTGGGGATCGTCGGCGCCGAGAGCGGCCAGCGCGGCCTCGACTTCGAGCCGTTCCTGCGCGACGAGCTGATCGTGGCCGTCCCCTCCGGGCACGAGCTCGCCAGCCGGGACGAGGTCGCGCTCGCCGACCTGGCCGAGCGGCCGCTGATCATGCAGCAGCAGGGGTCGGGCGTGCGCCACGTCCTCGTGGCCGCCTTCGCGCAGGAGGGCGTGCGCGAGCGCGATCTCGTGATCGACCTCGAGCTCGGCCTGCAGCAGTCCGTCAAGGCCGCCGTGCTGGACGGGCTCGGCATCTCGGTGCTCTCGCGCCTGGCGGTCGAGCGAGAGGCGGCGGAGGGGACGCTGTCGATCGTTCCGATCGCCGGTGACGGGCTGACGCGCGACTTCTTCTCGGTGCGGCCCTCGGGCCGGACGCCCAAGCGCGTCGCGACGGCCTTCCTCGACTTCGCGCGTGGGTGGTTCGACGGGGGTCACCGGCCCTGAGCGCCCGGGCGGAACGCTGCGACGTGCTCGTCGTCGGCTCGGGTGGTGCGGGGATGTCAGCGGCGCTGTCGGCCGCGCAGGCGGGCGCGAGGGTGCTCGTCGCGACCAAGTCAGCCCTCGGCGCGTCGAACACCGGGCGCGCGCAGGGCGGGATCCAGGCGGCGGTGGGCGACGACGACTCGGTCGCGCAGCACTGCGCCGACACGTTCGCGGCCGGCCACGAGGACGCCCGCCCGGAGCTGGTTCGGGCGCTGACCGAAGGCGGCCCGGCGGCGATCGAGTGGCTGGGCTCGCTCGGGGTCCCGTTCAGCCGGGACGACGGGCACCTTCGCATCCTCCGCTGCGGCGGGGCCAGCCGGCCACGGCTGCTGCAGGCCGGCGAGCGCACCGGGGCCGAGATGGTCCGTGCGCTTCGGTCCGCTGTGCGGGACCAGGACATCTCGCTTGCCGAGGGGGCCGCGCTGACCGGTCTGGCGCCGACGGCCAGCGGCTGGGTCGCCGATCTCGCCGGCGACGATGGCTCGCGGGCGGTCGAGGCGGGGGCCGTCGTGCTCGCCGCCGGGGGCGGGCTGCGGGGCGAGGCGGAGCGCCGTGGCCTGGAGTCCACCAACCACCCCGACGCGACCCCCGAGGTGCTCGAGCTCGCCGTCGACCTCGGCGCGCAGACGGTCTTCCTCGACTCCTGGCAGCGCCATCCGACCGGCTCGATCTGGCCGGCCGCGCTGCTCGGCTACGCGCTGCCCGAGACGACCCGCTCGTACGGGGCCACGCTGCTCGACCACGACGGCGAGCGGGTCGTGGACGAGATGGCGCCCCGTGACGTCGTGTCGGAGGGCATCCTGGCCGCGGTGGCCGGCGGGCGCGGGGTCGAGGCGCCGAACGGCCGGGTCGGCGTCTGGTTGCAGACGCCGCTGATCGACGAGCGGAACGGCGCCGGGTTCACCGCGGATCGCCTCGCGTACGTGCACAACCGGTACCTGAAGGCCGGGGTGGACATCACCGCCGAGCCGGTGCTGGTGCACCCCGTGCTCCACTACCGGAACGGCGGGCTCGCCATCGACACCGACGGAGCGACTACGCTGCCGGGGTTGTTCGCTGCGGGCGAGATCGCGGGTGGCGTGCACGGTACGAACCGACTGATGGGCAACTCACTCCTCGACACGGTGGTCTACGGGAGGCGGGCCGGGCGGGCCGCCGCCGGCGCCGCCAAGTAGCGACATGGGCTCAGCCACGAACCGCAACGGGCCGACGTACGCGGCCGACTTCCTCTCGCTGCCAGGACGCCCCGGGCGCCCGCGCCAGGTCGGGATCACCCACGTCATCGACAAGGGGATGTGCTCGAGCGAGGTCGAGGGTCTCTTCGAGGTCGCGGACGGGCTCGTCGACGTGGTGAAGCTCGGCTGGGGCACCGGGTACGCGGTCAAGAACCTGCGCAAGAAGCTCGAGATCTACGAGCGCGCCGGCGTGCCGGTCGTCCTCGGCGGAACGTTCTGGGAGGCGTGCTTCGCCCAGGGCAAGACCGACGACTACCGCCGCTTCGTCGAGGACCTCGGGCTGACCCACGTCGAGATCTCGGACGGGACCATCACGATCCCGCACGACCGCAAGCTCGAGGCCATCGCCGAGCTGGCGCAGGACTTCACCGTGCTGAGCGAGGTCGGGAGCAAGGACCTCGAGACCGTGATCGCGCCGTACAAGTGGGTGGAGCTGATCGAGGCCGAGCTGCGGGCCGGCGCCTGGAAGGTGATCGCCGAGGCGCGCGAGAGCGGCACGGCCGGGATCTACCGCGGGGACGGCGAGGTCCGGATGGGCCTGATCGACGAGATCGTGCACAGGGTCGACGCCAACCGGCTCCTGTTCGAGGCGCCGCAGAAGGCGCAGCAGGTCTGGTTCATCCGGAAGTTTGGACCGAACGTCAACCTGGGCAACATCCCGCCCGACGAGGTGATCCCGCTCGAGACCCTGAGGCTGGGGCTTCGCTCGGACACGCTCGTCGACCCAACCGCAGGCAACCAAGACGGAGCAGGCATATGAACGTCCCTGGACCCATCCCGCCGCACGGCGGCCGACTCGTCTCGCGCTTCGACAGCTCGCTCGTCGACGTGCTCGGCCGGCCCCGCCTGGCGATCACTCCGCGCCAGCAGGCGGACCTCGACCTGATCGGCGTGGGCGCGTTCTCGCCGCTCGAGGGGTTCATGGACAAGGTCACCTACGACGACGTGGTCGAGGGGATGCGCCTCCCGAGTGGGCTCGCGTGGTCGATCCCGATCACCCTCGCCGTGTCGGACGAGAAGGCGCGCGAGCTGACCGGCGCGGACACGGTCGCGCTCACGGACGAGGAGGATCACTTCCTCGGCATCCTCGAGCTGGAGGAGATCTTCGACATCGACCTCTCGCGCGAGGCGCGAATGGTCTTCGGCACCGACGAGCAGGAGCACCCGGGTGTCGCCGCGCTGTACGCGCACGGCAGCAAGTGCCTGGCGGGGCCCGTCCGGGTCGCCCGCCGGATGCCGCTCGACGCCGCGTCCGAGAACTACCGGCTGGATCCGCTCGCGGCGCGCGAGAAGTTCGACTCGCACGGCTGGAGGAGCGTCGTCGGCTTCCAGACGCGCAACCCGATCCACCGGGCGCACGAGTACATCACCAAGGTCGCCCTCGAGACCGTGGAGGGGCTCTTCATCCACCCGCTCGTCGGCGAGACCAAGAGCGATGACATCCCGCCCGACGTGCGCATGCGGTGCTACGAGGTGCTGATCGACGGGTACTACGCCAAGGACCGGGTCCAGCTGGGCGTCCTGCCCGCGGCGATGCGCTACGCCGGCCCGCGCGAGGCGATCCTGCACGCGATCATGCGCCAGAACTACGGCTGCACCCACTTCATCGTCGGCCGCGACCACGCAGGGGTCGGCAACTACTACGGCACCTACGACGCCCAGCACATCTTCGAGGGCATCTCGATCCCGGACGAGCTCGGCATCACGCCGATGATGTTCGAGCACTCCTTCTGGTGCACGCGGACCGGCGGAATGGCGACGAGCAAGACCTCGCCCAGCGGCCCTGACGAGCGGATCTTCCTCTCGGGAACGAAGGTGCGTGAGATGCTCGAGGCCGGAGAGGCTCCGCCCGCGGAGTTCACCCGCCCAGAGGTCGCGAAGATCCTGATCGAGGCAGCGGCCGCGAGCGGGTCCGGCTGACCCGCTCGCCATCTCGTCCGGGCCCCGGCGCCGAGGCCGCCTCGGCGGGCGCCGGACCCGGTGCGGTTGCCTGCCGGCCGGCGCGAAGGGCATGATGCCGCCGCGTGCGTAAGGCCCTGCTGATCATCCCGGTGGCGCTGTCGGTCGCAGCCGCGCCTGCGCTGGCTCAGGACGGCCAGCCCCGGCCGGCCGGCAACACGTACTCGTGGGCGCACGAGCTGTACCAGAACGCGCTTCCAAACTGGGATCCAGACGCTGCCCGTCCGCCGATCCCGCCCCGGCGATGGCTGCCGCTGGTCGACCGGACCCTTCGCCGATCGGGGCAGAACGGGCTCTGGTTCACCGGCGCCAGCTCGCTGCCGCACCGGGTTCCGCTCGGTGAGCTCGAGCCGGCCGGCTGGCGCAGGCCGGCCAACTTCGCCCGTCAGCACCGGCGGACCGGTCTCAAGTGGGACGCCAACCTCGACATCTGGACGGCCCGCATCGTGCTCGGGCGAAAGAACGCCTACGTGAACAACCCGCGCACGCTGGCGTGGGCGCGACGGGCGTCGCTGCTCGACCCGGTGTATCTGAGGGCCGGGATGCGGGAGACCCGGCGGATCGTCCGGTCCCTGCGGAACCGCCCGTACCTGGCGCAGTACATCGGCTCCGACGAGCCGATCGTGTTCCTCCCCTCGGGCCGCAAGGCGAACCGCTCCGGATACGCGAAGCGGCTGCGTGCCGCGGTCAAGAGGGAATACGGGCAGCCGCTGCCGCGCTGGAACGCCAGGAAGACCCGGGCGCTGTCGGAGCGGCTCAAGTGGGTCGCGTACTCGCGCTATGTCTCCGACAGATACCTCGACTTCAAGGAGCGCCAGGCCAAGCTGATCAAGCGCCTCGACCCTGACGGGGTCGTGAACCCGAACAACTACGCGTTCATCGACGGCTTCATGCCGTGGGACTACACCCGCCTCGCCGACTTCGCCGACGTCGTCGAGAACGACCCGTACACCAGCAAGGTCGAGCGCGACGTGGCCGGTCGCGGCCGCTACAACCACGGCTTCGGGGCCAAGTTCATCGGCGATCTGACCGGAAAGCGGGTCCGCACCGTCGTCCAGGCATTCGAGCATGGCGGCTACCAGCCAGAGGGGGGCGACCTCTGGACGTGGACGGCCCAGGCGCTTCGGGCCGGCGGCACGGACATCAGCCTGTTCGCCTCCGGCAACCCGCGGGCGACGAACCCCCGCCTCTACCGCCAGATGCTGGCGATCGCCAGGGCGATGCGGGGCGCGACGCTGCCGCCGAAGCCGCAGGACCCGCGCACCCTGGTCCTCTACTCGATGATGACCGAGGCACAGGCCCGTCCGCATCTTGGAAACGGCGGCGCGCGCTACAAGACCGGCGGCGACGAGCTGTACGCGGCCTACTCGCTCCTCGGCGAGCTCGGCAAGGGCGCGTTCAACTTCGAGGCGGACACGCGCATCGGCCGCGAGCCCGAGCGGCTCGACCAGGCGCGGACGCTGTGGCTCCCGCGGGCCGAGATCCTCGAGCGCCCGGTCGCCGAGCGGATCGCCGACTGGGTTCGCGGTGGCGGCACGCTGATCGTGACCGATCCGAAGGCGTTCTCGTACGGGCCGGACGGGGCGGAGCTGGCGGACGTGCGGTCGGCCCTCCTCGGCGCGTCCCTCACCGAGCGAACCGTCTCGAACCTGATCCAGGTGGACGCGAACGCCATCGGTCAGGGGGTGCCGAACGACGACATGTTCGCGCCCGTGCTCGGGCGAGACACCTACGCGTTCTCGTCGGTTCCCGCCGGTGCGACCGTCGTCGCGAGGTTCATCGACGGCCGCCCCGCGGCGTTCCTGCGCCAGGTGGGCCAGGGGCGGGTGCTCGCGTTCTCGGCGCAGATCCTGCGCCCGGAGGCCCTGAGCGTCCCGCAGGACCTGATCACGCTGGTCCAGGCCATCCACCGCTGGAGCGGGGGCGTTTCGGATCACCCGGCGTGGGGATACCGCCTGCCGGGCGACCCCGACCCCGATCGCCTGCCGTGGGAGGGCGCCTACGACGAGACGCCCGAGGTCCAGGGGGCCTGAGGGGGTGGCGGGCGTTCCGGCCGATGTCGCGATCGTCGGAGGAGGGCCGGCCGGAATGCAGGCCGCGCTCGTCCTGGCGCGCACACGCAAGCGGGTCGTCGTCTTCGACCGCCCGGAGCCGGCGCGCAACGCGGCGTCGCACGGCGTGCACAACTTCCTCGGGCTCGACGGTCTCCGGCCCGGTCAGATCAGGGAGCGAGCCTGGGAGCAGATCGACGTCTACGGCGCGGCGCGACTGGAGCGCCTGTCGGTGCGCTCGATCACGCGCGCGGACAACGGTGAGGTGTTCGAGCTCGACACCGGCGACGGGACCTGGGCGGCTCGGCACGTCGTCCTGGCGTGCGGCTTCGAGGACGTGCCGCCGAGCGTTTCCGGGTTCCGCGAGTGCTGGGGCAAGACGATCTTCTCGTGCCCCTTCTGCGACGGCTTCGAAAACCGCGACCGGCCCTGGGGCATCGTGCCCGCGCGGGCGGAGTACCTCGAGTTCCTTCCTCGGCTGGCGCTGAACTGGACGTCACGGAGGGTCGTGGTGATGCCGACCGGGCTCGAGCTGACTCCCGAGATCGAGCGCGCGATCCCGTCCGACGTTCCGGTCCACCGGGGCGGGATCGCCGAGGTGGAGCACCAGGACGGCGCTGTCACCGGGGTCGTGCTCGACACCGGGGAGCGCATCGAGGTCGGGGCGCTCCACTGGACGCTCGACGAGCGGGTCCTCGAGGTGGTGCGGGCCGCGGAACGACAGCTCGGGCTCGACCTCGACGACGAGGGCCACGTGATCGCCGACGAGTTCGGCCGCACCAACGTTTCGCGCCTCTGGGCGGCCGGCGACGTGCGTGGCTGGGTCGGCGCGATCGAGGCCGCGGCCGCGGGCGCCGCTGCGGCGCACATGATCGTGAAGGAGTGGTTCGAGGCTCGCTAGCGGCCGGCGCTCGCAGCCAGCGGCTCGTTTGCCGCCTCGGCCGCGCGCGCCCGCCTGATCCGGCCGACGATCGCCAGGGTGCTGATGCCGATGATCGCGGCGATCACCGAGCCGAACAGGATGCCGATTCGCGAGGCGTTGGCCAGGTCGGCGTCGTCGAAGGCCAGCTCGGAGATGAAGAGCGACACGGTGAACCCGATGCCGGCGACCGCCCCGGCTCCGACGATGTGGAGCCAGCTGACGGCTCGGGGCAATCGGGCGAGGCCCAAGCGGACCGCGATCGCGCATCCCACGGAGATGCCGATGATCTTGCCGAACACGAGCCCGAACGCGACCGCGGGCGCAACCGCGCTCTCGGCGGCGGCGCTGAGCGTGTCGGCGGTCAGGAGGATGCCGGCGTTCGCGAGGGCGAAGATCGGCAGCACGACGAAGCTCGACCACTGATGGAGGGCGTGCGCGACCCGGTCGAGCGGTGAGATCGCCTCGCGCGAGATCTGTGCGATCTGACGCCAGTAGGAGGCGTTCTGATCAGCGTCGTCGGGAGCGTCGGGCGCCATCTGCGCGATCCGCGTCGCCTCCTGGCTCGCGGCCTCGGCGCTCTGGAATGCGTGCACGGGTGTGATGAGGCCGATGGCGACACCCGCGATGGTCGCGTGCACCCCCGACTCGAAGGTGGCGAACCACACGGCGAACCCGACGACGAAGTAGGCCGGCACGTACCTCACGTGGAGGCGGTTGAGCAGCACCATCGCGAGCAAGCCGAGGATCGCCGCGAGCAGCCACAGGACGTTCAGGTCGTCGGTGTAGAAGAGCGCGATCACCGTGATGGCCCCGATGTCGTCGACGACCGCGACGCCGAGGACGAAGGCCACGAGCGTGTACGGGACCAGCCGCCCGAGTGCCGCGAGCGCAGCCAGCGCGAAGGCGACGTCCGTCGCGATCGGGATCCCCCATCCGTGGCTCGCATCGCCCGGCGCGATCGCCAGGTAGATCACGGCGGGGAAGATCATCCCGCCGAGCGCCGCAGCCGCCGGCAGCATCGCCGCCTTGCGGTCGCTCAGCTCCCCGACGGTGAGCTCGCGCTTGACCTCGAGCCCGATGACGAGGAAGAAGATCGTCATGAGGCCGTCGTTGACGACGTGCCGCAGGTCCTCGGTGATCGAGAACTCGCCGAGGACCAGCGTGAACTCGGTCTCCCAGACGGACGAGTACCCGCTGAAGTCCACGTTCGCCCAGACCAGCGCGACGATCGTCGCAGCGAGCAGGACGATGCCGCCGGAGGCCTCCTGTCGCATGAACTGCTGGACCGGCCGCACCAGGATCCGCGGGACCGTGCGGCCCGAATGGCTCCACGGGCGGCGCGGCGCACCCCGTGCAGCGCGACCCAGCCCGTCCGGCTGTTCGCGCCGCTCCATGACGGCACAGACTACCTCCTGCTCGGAGGCCTCCCTCGTGGCGTCTCGCCCGGCGGCACGGGGTTCTGTACGTGCCAACGCGCCGTCTCAGGCGCCACAACCTGGTCTTCAAGGTCCGGGGCTAGACTTGCGCGAATGGCCGTCTTCATCTGCCCGAGCTGCGCCAACCGAGAGGCCGGCGACCGGACCGTCCAGGGGCAGCCCCGTGGCTGCTCGCGCTGCGGGTTCGGCTTCCTCTTCGAGCTGCTCGAGGACTATTTCGCGAGCCCGCGCACCGCGCTGATCGTCTGCGACCAGCAGCGCCGGATCATCGCCGCAGGCCATGCCGCCACCGCGGTCACCGGCTACCACGAGCGCAACCTGCTCGGCAAGGAGGTCGTGGAGCGGCTCGGCCTCGCCGGGTTCGAGAACGGGGACCCGGTCGCGATCGCCCTCGAGTGGGGCGTCCGGCAGCTCGGCATCGACTGCACGTTCAGCCCGAACGGCATCGACGAGCCACGCAAGGCGACCCTCGACCTCTTCCCGGCCTACGACGACGACGGAGGCCTGCTCGTGGCCCTGACCCCGAAGGTCAGGGTGCTCGCCGGTGGCGAGGCGGGAGCCTCCGAGGAGTAGCTTCGGGGGGCGGGGCCGGTCGTCTAGCCTTCGCCGCGCACTTGGGGGATTAGCTCAGCTGGGAGAGCGCCGGCTTTGCAAGCCGGAGGTCGCGGGTTCGAGCCCCGCATCCTCCATCTCGGGGCCAAGCCATAGAGTGACGCCCTGCCCGCTCAGGGGGGAGCGTCGTGCACGAGCATCGTGTTCTGATCCTTACGAGCATCACCGCTGTTGCGAGCACGGCGGCGCTCGTGATTGTTCTGCTGATTGCGCTCACACCGAGCACATTCGGCATCGCTACAGAGAGTCGTCAGCAGACCCTCGGTTCACAGATCGACGACGTAAGTGACGACGTCGAGGAGATCGATTGCAAGATCACGCTGATCTCCGACGAATTGGGAGTCGAACGGCTCAGTCTCGGAGACAGAGTCGCATTCAACCAACGCTGCGGAAGCCCGTCACCGTTCGGGCGCTGACTGAGGAGAGCCCCGGTGTCTCGCCTGCGCCGCGCACATGGGGGACTAGCTCAGCCGGGAGAGCGTCGGCTTCGCGAGCCGGAGGTCGCGGGTTCGAGCCCCGCATCCTTCACTCGACACAGCCATCTTCAGGGAGCTGGGGTCGTTGCGCCGACCGGCGTCCCCAACAAGGAACGGATCGACGTACGGGTGATCGAGTACATGAACGGGCCCGGGAACGTCGACACGCGCTCGATCACCCTCCACTGGTTCAGCACGATCTCGAGCTGTCGCCAGAGGTCCAGCTTCTCGTGGCTCGTGATCGCTACGAGCTTCGCGCGGTGGTCGACGACGGCCTGGCGCTCGGCCGGCCTCTCGGCGATCTTCTTGTCTCGGGTAAGGATGACCCACCCGTTGGAAGCCACGATCGGAATCCACACGCTGTCCGGGGTCTTCGGTTGCGTGATCGGGCACGGCGGACGTAGACGCCTCTTGAAGACGCCTCCAGGATCGCCCGGGTACGTGACGTCGACCCGCACTTGCTGGAGGAGCTTGGCGAGGCCGATCACGTCCGCATCACAGTAGAAGCGGACGTTCGCCGGCAGAGGTTGCCTACGCGGCCGCCGGCCGCCACTCATATGCGGTGGCGGCGTGAACTGCGGCCAGCTCGAGTTCGTACTCGTCGGCGACGACCTCGGGCGGCTCACCGGCGTCGATCAGCTCTGCGAGTACCTCAGTGCGAATCCCCTCGACGCTCGGGGCGCCAAAGCTGAACTCCGGGTCGATGACGACGGGCGAGGACCGACCCTGCGGGTGCATCCGTTGTGCCCACTGCTCGTCGTCATCCGAGAAGTCGATCGAGTCAACGAAGGCCTTGAGGCGCCCGTCGAGCACCAACTGGCCGCTGGCGATCTGGAGCACGAAGGAATCCTCCGGAGCCAGGCCCGCTGCCGTCTGAGCCTCGAGCATCAGGCGCCGCCCCTCGCCGACATAGGGCTTGAAGTGGGCCAGCGGATACGGAACGCCGAAGCTCTCTCGCAGCTGGTCGATCACGACGCGCAGGTGCTGAAGCGACACTTGCCGCTTCCGATAGGCCCGCAGCCAGCCCGCTTCGACGAACTCGCCCCAGGTCACGCTTTGGGAACCGGTCTTCTCGGGCCGAATTACCGGGGGATGGCCGTCCCGACCCTCGAGCCACGAACCGAGCGTCGCCGAGGGCATTCGAAGGATCCTCGCCGCTTCAGAGGTGGAGTAGAGCTCGCGATGGAGGACTTCGACCGTCATAGAGGCGCGCCAGGGTAGCCGACTTGGCGGCGGCACCTTTCGCCAAGGCCAGTGTGGCACCTGCGGGGGCTGCAACGCGTTGGCAAGAAATCCCAATGTGGGCCCGGATGCGCGTAGTCGCGTATGTGGAGGCATCGCGACTCTCGTCCATTTCGATCATCCCTCGCGGGGGCGTCTCTCGGAACGAGCAAGATCTACAACGGCGTGATCGTCGCGTCGGGGGCAACGGTCGACGGGGCGTTCGACCCGTCGATCCCGGTTGCCTGCGGTCAGCTGGGAGTCTGAGCTCCGGGAACGCGCGGGAGCCGGCCGTCCCGGAACAGGGCGGGCGCGGCGTTCGCATATCCGGAGGCCGCCCGCATCGCCGCCGCGTCGTCGTACGGCCCGGCGACGATCTGCATGCCCGTCGGCATGCCCTCGTCGGTCAGGCCGGTTGGCGCATTCACGACCGGGTACCAGTTCAGCATGTTGAAGATGGGGGTGAGGACCCACTCGTAGAACGAGCCGAGCGGCGCTCCGTCGACGAGGATCGGGTCGTGGATGTGGTCGTGGTCGGCGGCCACGTGGCTCGTCGCGAGCGTCGGGACGACGAGCACGTCGTATCCGGCGCCGAAGACCTGGTCGGTCAGCTTGCGGTGCGTCCTGCGGGTCAGCTCGTCGAGCCGGCGGATCTCGCGCGGCCCATAGCCGCCGGACCGGGCTCGCCGAGCGAGGTCGCGCGCGTAGGGAGTGAGTGGCGCATCGTCGGGAACGTCGGCCAGGACCGCTCCGTACGAGCCGGCCAGGAGCGCCTCGTCGAAGGTGGACCTGAGCTCGTCGCCGTCCCAGCCCAGATCGAGGCGCACCTCGTCCACCTCCGCTCCCGTCGAGCGAAGCGTCTCCACCGCGTCCAGCGTGTTGGCGCGGGTCGCCGAGTCGATGCGAGCCCAGCCGAGGTCGGGGCTGAAGGCGACGCGAAGGCCCGCGGTCGAGGGGTGGGCGAGGGGGAGCTCCAGCTCCGGCCGGATCGTCGTCGGGCTACGCGGATGCGGACCCGAGATCGCGTTCAGCATCAGGATCGCGTCCTCGAGCGTGCGCGCCATCGGGCCGCTCGTGGCGATCCGCAGCGACACGTCCGGGCTGGGCACCCGCCCGTACGGCGGCTTGACGCCGTAGAGCCCGTTCAGCGCCGCCGGGATCCGGATCGATCCGCCCATGTCGGACCCGGTGGCGAGCGTGCACATCCCGGCGGCCAGCGCGACCCCGGACCCGCCGCTCGATCCTCCCGACGAGTACGCCGTGTTCCAGGGGTTCCGCGTGACGCCCCACAGCTCGCTCCACGTGTGCGGGGCCAGGTAGAGCTCGGGCACCGTCGTCTGGAAGGGGAAGATCGCCCCGGCCGCGAGCAGCTTGTCGGCGATCGGATCGTTCTCGGAGAGCGTCGCGTGCTCGCGCAGGCGGCTGCCCTGGGTCACGGTCCAGCCCGCCAGCCCGTGCTCGTCCTTCATGCCGACCGTGATCCCGTCGAGCGGGAGCGCGCCGCCGCGGCGGTACCGCTCCTCCGACTCCTGGGCGGCCGCGGTCGCCTCGTCGAAGTGCTCGTAGGTGATCGCGTTGACGGTCGGGTTGGCGGTCTCGACGCGTGCGATCTGGGCGGCGAGGACCTCGACCGGAGACAGGAGTCCCGTCCGGAACCGATCGAGCTGCTCGCTCGCCGACAGGTAGGCCAGCTCGGCCGCCATCGGGGTGGATGGTACGGATGCGCACGGCGCCCGCCGGTGCCGGCGACTCCCCGCCGCCGATCGGGGGACGCGGTAGGTTCCGCGCATGGCGACGCGGCACCAGCTCGGCGCGAGCGGCCCCGAGGTCTCAGGGATCTGTCTGGGCGGGAACGTCTTCGGCTGGAGCGCCGACGAGGACACCTCGTTCGCGGTGCTCGACGCCTTCACCGCCGCGGGCGGTGACTTCATCGACTCGGCCGACGTCTACTCGGCCTGGGCGCCCGGCAACCGTGGCGGCGAGTCGGAGGAGATCCTCGGCAGGTGGCTCTCGCAGGACGGCAACCGGGCGCGCGTCACCGTGGCGACCAAGGTGGGCTGGGAGGCCGAGGGGCATCCGTCCGGCCTCAGCCGGGATCAGATCCGCCGGGGCATCGACGCCTCGCTGCGTCGCCTGGGGGTGGACCGCATCGACCTCTACTTCGCGCACAAGGACGATCCGGCGACGCCGCTCGAGGAGACGGTCCGCGCACTCGACGAGCTGAAGCGAGAAGGCCTCGTCGAGGTGATCGGGGCGTCCAACTACTCGGCCGAGCGCCTCGCGGAGGCGCTCGAGATCAGCGAGCACGAGGGGCTCGCGAGGTTCGAGGTCCTGCAGCCCCAGTACAGCCTGATGGAGCGCGGTGGATACGAAGGCGCGCTCCAGGAGATCGCGGTCGGCGCCGGGATGGGCGTGACGCCCTACTTCGCGCTCGCCCGTGGGTTCCTCACCGGCAAGTACCGCGCCGACCATCCCGTGCCCGCGTCCGTTCGGGCTCCGGGGGTCAGCGGTCAGTACCTGAACGAGCGGGGTTTCGGTGTGCTCGCGGCGGTCGATCGGGTCGCCGCGGCCCACGACGCGACCCAGGCGCAGGTCGCGTTGGCGTGGCTGAACGCGCGCCCCGGGGTGATCGCGCCAATCGCCAGCGCGACGAGCGTGGCCCATGTGCAGGACCTGGTCGACTCGCTCTCGCTCGAGCTGACCGACGACGAGATCGCCGACCTGGACCGCGCGAGCGCCTGAGACCGGATCGACGCTTGACGCGGGGGCGCGCACGCGCCACCGTAGGTTCCGCCGGAAAGGTCCGGCCACAGGATCGAAGGAGTGCTTTGTGACGACCGCAGTTGCGTGCGTCGGGGCGGTGTGCCGCCCCCATGTCTCGCCGTCCATCGAGGGCGCGGCCGTCTCCTGTGGCAAGACTCGGGTGGCATGACCCGGTCAGGTTGAGCAGGGGCGGAGGCGCCCGGTCTCGAGGAGCCTCCGTTGCCAGACCAGACACGACCTTCCGAACACGTCCTCCGCCAGATCGGCTGGGACGATCTCCGCGCCGACGAGCTCGCCGCCTTCGGCGATCCGAGCCTCCGCCCCGCGCGCTGCGTCAGGATCGACCGCGGATCGGCCCGTGCGCTCGCACCCGCGGGCGAGGTTCGCGTGAGCACGTCTCAGCCGCTGGCGGTCGGCGATTGGATCGCGCTGTCCGAGGGTCGCCTCGCACATGTTCTCCAGCGCCGGGGAGAGATCGCTCGGCGGGCCAGCGGGGGCGTGGGCGAGCGTCAGATCATCGCCGCCAACGTCGACCTGTTGCTCGTGGTCGCCGGCCTCGACCGTCCGGTGAAGGCGGGGCGGCTTCGGCGCGCCGTCGCGCTCGCTCGGTCGGGCGACGCCGCGCCCGTGGTCGTGCTGACCAAGGCGGACCTGCACGCAGACCCCGACGCCATCGCCGCGGCGGTGGCGTCTGCGATCGGCGTCGAGGTCGTCTCGGTCGCGGCGGAGCGCGGCGCCGGCCTCGATCGCCTTCGCTCGCTGGTCGAGCCGAGCCGGACGATGGTGCTCGTGGGCGAGTCGGGTGCGGGCAAATCGACGCTCGTCAACGCCCTCGCGGGCACCGAGCTCGAGACCGGCGAGGTGCGTGGTGGCGACGCCAAGGGGCGGCACACGACCACCTGGCGTGAGCTCGTGCCGCTTCCCGGCGGCGGGGCGATCATCGACACGCCCGGCGTCCGCGAGATGGGCCTCGTCGATCCCGGTGGCGTCGACGAGGCGTTCGCGGACGTGCTCGATGTCGCCGGCGGCTGCCGGTTCAGCGACTGCCGCCATGCCGAGGAGCCCGGCTGCGCGGTGGTCGCGGCGGCGGATGCCGGGCTCGTCGACCCAGGCGACCTCGAACGGATGCGCGCGATGCGGATCGAGGCCGAGGCGGCCGAGCTACGGGCGAACGAGCACGAGCGCCGCAGGCACGAGCGCCGGTTCGCCCGGCGGGTGCGCGAGGCGCAGCGCGACAAGCGCCGCCGCGGCCGCTGACGTGTCACCGGCTCGACCGGCCCGGCGGCGCGCCGGTCCGCTCAGCGACCTGGGACCCCCGCCACCATCTCGGAGTAGCCGCCGACGCCGATGAGCCGCCGCAGGTAGGGCGTCTGCTCGTGCCGTACGACCGAGAAACCCTCCCGTTCGTAGAGGTCCTGGGCGCGGGGGTTCTCGTCGACGACCTCGAGACGGACTCGGTCGAGTCCGCTCTCGCGGGCACAGTCGAACATCGCGTGGATGAGCCGCGTGCCGATTCCGCGAGAGCGCATGTCCCCACGGACGGCGATCCCGTCCATCAGCAGCTCGCCCGGAACCGAGGACTGGTCGAGGAGCGCGAGGAGCGCGGCCCTCCACGCCCCCCGGATCGGCCCGAACTCGCGGACCATCTTGCGGAGCGAGAGGTCGACGAACGTGCTTCCGGCGCGCTCGAAGCTCGCCAGGCCGACCAGCTCGCCGCGGGCGGTCGCGACGATCGCCCGATCCTCGCGCAGATTGCGCTCGATCAGCGCGATGCCGCGCGCCCGCGGTCCGAGCGCGCGCTCGGACTTGGCCCCGAACGCCTCCCAGAACAGCTCGGCCGCCTCGTGGCGGAGCGCCGGCGGCAGGCCGGTGGAGATCGTGACCTCGTCGGGTGCGGGCGCGCCGGTCACCGGCTCACCGCGTCAGCTCGATCGATCGGGCCTCTCCGCCGGCTCGAGCGCCTCCGGCTTGGCGGTGCGGATCCCGAACCAGATCCCGAGGCAGATCGCGAGCGCGGCGATGAAGGTGACCCCGAGGAGGATCCCGACGATCGTGTAGCCGAGCGCGAACACACCTGCACTCTACTTCGGTTCCGGAGCGGCGCGACATGCGGTCGGAGTCCGCGCGTGGGTCGGCCCCCGTACCCTTGCCGGGATGCACGCTGTCCGTCCCCCGGTGATCGGCGTCGGAGCCGCCCGTGAGCCCGCGCGCTGGGCCGTCTGGGAGCTGCCCGCCGCGCTGGTCGCCTCCAACTACCTCGAGGCGATCGAGCGGGCCGGCGCCATCCCTCTCCTGATCCCGCCGAGCGACATCGTGCGGCGCCACCCCGACACGGTGCTCGAGCGGGTGGACGGGCTGATGCTGACCGGCGGGCCGGATCTCGATCCGGCCGGCTACGGCGCCGAGCTCTCGGCCGACACCGAGGAGGTGATGCCGGCCCGGGACGCGCCGGAGCTGGTGCTCGCCCGCCGGGCGCACGAGCTCGGCATCCCCGTTCTCGGCATCTGCCGGGGGATGCAGGTGATCAACGTCGCGTTCGGCGGTTCCCTCCTGCAGCATCTTCCGGCGGCCGTCGGCCACGAGGGGCACCGACGCCACCTCGGCTCGTTCGAGGGCGTCGAGCACGACGTGGCGGTCTCGCCCGGCAGCCGAATCGGGGCGATCGAGGACGGCGAGCGGGCGATCGTGCGCTCGCACCACCACCAGGCCGTGGAGGCGGTGGGCGACGGCCTCGAGGTCACCGCCCGCGCGCCGGACGGCGTGCCGGAGGCGCTCGAGGGTGCCGGAGGCGACTACCTGCTCGGTGTGCAGTGGCATCCCGAGGCGGACCCGGACAGTCGCGTGATCGAGAGCCTCGTGCGGGCCGCGGGTGAGCGTCTCGCCGGCGAATAGGCTGGCGCGAGCCGGCTGACCGGCCCCTCGTGAACCGATCGATCCGGGTCATCCCCGAACTCCGGCCGGTCACTCCACCCTGGCGGCTCGCCCGATCGAGTCAGCGAGGCAAGTGCCTCGCTGCGGTTGGTCAGAGCGCCCCCAGGGCGAAGCGCTGCGGCCTGCGCGTCGGGCAACCAGGCCCGAAGGCACTGAGGCGACGACCAGGGGTCGTCGACGGCAATGGGCCGGGCCTCAGTGCCCTCCTTGCCGACCCGGCTGCGTCCTCTCGCTGAACACCTGCGAGGAGCGGGCACGAGGCGCCCCCTCCTCTCGGATTCAGCTCACGTTGAACCGGACGGTCCGGGTCATCC
>JANQPH010000010.1 GCA_028285405.1 Thermoleophilia bacterium | reverse complement strand
GTCGGCGGGGGGTGCCGGCGCCGGCTGGACCAGGGCTCCGGTCAGCAGCTCGATGATCTGCGCCTGGATCTCGGACAGCAGCGCCAGGTCGCCGGCCGCCGCCGCCTCGCGCGCCTGCGCCAGCAGCGCGGACAGCTGCTGCTCGACCTGGGCCAGCTCGCCCGCGAGCTCACGCAGCTGCGCCTCGGCCGCCGCCTGAGTCACCTCGTTGGCCGCCGCACGCTCGAAGGCCGTGATCTCCTGCTGCAGCCTGTTCGAGAGCGCCGCGTACGCTGCGGCCGCCTGGCGGCGCTGCTGCTCGAGCTGCGCCTGACGCTGACCTTCGAGCCGCAGTCCTTGGATCGCCTGCTGCTGGGCCCGCATTCGCGCGGCCTCGCGCTTGATCGCCGGCAGCGACCGGCGCAGCTGCGCGCGATTCTCCGCCATCTGAACCTGGTTCGCGGCCGCCGCGCCGGCCTGGGCCGCGGCCTGGAGCGACCGGAGATACTGGGTACGAGCCTGCGCGCGCCTGCGCTCCTGCGCGTCCAGCCGCGCGATGTCGGACGCCTTGATAGTGATCGAGGGGTCCTGCGAGGAATCTGTGGTCGTACCGCCCTGAGGGAGCTGCTCGGGGG
This sequence comes from Thermoleophilia bacterium, assembly GCA_028285405.1. Classification (GTDB taxonomy): domain Bacteria; phylum Actinomycetota; class Thermoleophilia; order Miltoncostaeales; family Miltoncostaeaceae; genus JANQPH01. The sequence continues at coordinate 2,706 of JANQPH010000010.1, read as the reverse complement.
GCGAGAGCGCAACGGCGATCGCCTGGAGATCCTCGTCGGTGAGCGCTCGGCTGGAGGCGGCGGGGGTGCTCGACGAGTCGTCGTCGCTCGCGAGCTCGACCCCGACCCAGATGCCGAGGCTCACCACAACGACGAAGCCGATGAGCACGGCCAGCCAGCTCAAGGATCTGCTGTTGCGACCGCTCGCCATCGCGGTGGCAGTTTTAGCGGATCCACCGGATGTCGCCACCAACCGCGGTCGCGGCGGAGAGCATCCCCGTCACGGCCCCACCGGGTGACGCGGGCGCCGGTACTGTCCCCCGCTGGATGCACGACGAGCCAAGACCCAACCGACGCCCGATTCCGCGCCGACGGCACGACGCCCGATGACCGAGGCCCCCACGAACGCCATACGCGAGGAGCACATCCCTCGGCGAGAGGCGGTGACGATGGCGCTGTACGTCGCCATCGTCCTCCTCGCCGAGGCCGTGGCGCTCCAGGCCAGCTCCCTCGGCGAGACCGAGGTGATCGTCGGAGCGGTCTGGGGCACGACCATCGGCGTCACGCTCGCGCACGTCTACGCGTTCACGCTCTCGACGAGCCTCTTCTCCCAGGGACGCATCGGGCGGACGGATCGGCTCGCCGCCGTCGCCCAACTCGCGGCCGCGGGTGTCGTTGCGCTGGTCGCGACGCTTCCGTTCCTCTTCCTGAGCACCAACGCCGCGTTCAACCTCTCCGGCAGCCTCCTCACCGTGCTGATCGGCGCCACCGGGTACGGGTCCGCCCGTGCGGGCGGGGTGCCGCTGCGCCGCGCGATCCTGATCGGGGCCGTGGCGCTCGCCGCCGGAGCGATCGTCGTCAGCGTGAAGGCCGCGCTCTCGCACTGACACGCTGACCAGACGTCAGTCGGTCGGCCCCGGTGTGTCGGGGCCCGGCTCGGCGGCCTGGTCTCGCACGTCGACCGTCAGGGTGTCGACGTCCGTGCTGACGCCCAGCCGACGCAGCTCGCCGAGCGTCGCCCGGGCAACCTGATCCTTCGCCGCGTTGCCTTCGGCGATCCGGGACGCATGCCAGAAGCGCACCTCGAGCTCGACCGCTCCGCCGTCGATGCCCCGGGCAAGCAGCCTGGGCGCCGGCTCGGCGCTGACGGAGGGAAGCGAGCCGACGGCCGAGAGGACGCGCTCGCGCACGAGCTCCAGATCGACGTCCTCGCGGACCTTGAAGTCGATGGTCGACCGGCGAGCCTGCTCGGTCGTCCACACCACGATCGTCTCCTCGAGCATCGCCCGGTTTGGGATGTGCACCCGTCGCCCGTCGCGCCGGCGGATGATCGTGCTGCGGCTGGTGATGTCGATCACCTCGCCCACGTGCTCCTGCACCTCGATCTCGTCACCGATGTCGAAGGCCGGGCGGACGGTCAGCGCGACCGCGCTCGAGAGCGACTCGATCTGGGGCTTCAGCACGAAGATCAGCCCGATGGCGACGAACGCCAGGGTGATCGTGAACCACCCGAACTTGAGGCCCACGAGGCTCAGCGCGAGCGCGATCCCGATGATCACGATCGCCCAGCGGACGATCCGCACGGCCAGCGCGGCGATGGCGCGCGACTGGCTGCCGGGTCGTGCCAGCCAGCGCTCGACGGCCCGCCCGACGGCGTAGGCGGCGACGAACGCGACGACGAGGACGACCACGGCCAGCACGAGGTCCTGCCAGCCGACCTGATCGGTCTTCACGGCGTCCTCGAGGTCGCCGAGCTGCGCCGGGCCCGGAGAGAACGGCCAGGGTGGCAGGGCCATCGAGATCATCGCGACCTGCTCACATCGCGCTCGAGGAGCGGCCGATCACCGGCCGCGAGTCGGCGCTCCGACCGAGATGGCGAGGCCCCTGGCATCGCGCGATCGTACCGCCAGCGCAGGCGGGCAACGCGGCTGAGGCCTGGACGGCTCCGATGGGTGTGCAAAGCTCGAATCGGAGCCACCCTCACCGAATCGAGACGGTCATGGCCGAGGACAACGAGCAGACCTACACCGTGCTCGGCATGAGCTGCGAGCACTGCGAGCTGTCGGTCAAGGAGGAGGTCGAGGACCTCGCGGGGCTCGAGGTGACCGCCATCGACCACCGGAGCGGGCAGCTCACGGTGCGCGGCGATGCGATCGACGACGCGTCCGTGCGCGCGGCGGTTGCCGAGGCCGGCTACCGGGTGTCGTCGTGAGCGGGCCGGTGCGCGTGCTCGAGCTGGCCCCGGTGCGGATCGCGGGCTTTCTGGTGCTCCTCGGTGCGGTGTTCGCGATCGCGTACCTGATCGGGTCGGCCCTGGGCTGACCGACGCCGTGCCGACGACGGAGCACATCGACCTGCCCCTGGAGGGCATGACCTGCGCGTCCTGTGCGGCGCGCATCGAGCGAAAGCTGAACAAGGTCGAGGGGGTCGAGGCCTCGGTGAACTACGCGCTCGAGCGTGCGAGCGTCAGCTACGACGCGGCGCTCGTCGAGCCAGGGCAGCTCGTCGATGCGGTCGAGCAGGCCGGCTACCACGCCAGCCTGCCGAGCCGGTCGGCGGTCGACGAGGCGTCGCCCGGCGACCCGGAGGAGGACGGCGACCTCCACGCGCTCCGCCGGCGCCTGATCGTCGCGGCAGTGCTCTCGGTGCCCGTCGCCGCGATCTCGATGGTGCCGCCGCTGCAGTTCGACTACTGGCAGTGGGTCACCCTCGCCCTCGCGACGCCCG
>JANQPH010000013.1 GCA_028285405.1 Thermoleophilia bacterium | reverse complement strand
ACGAACGCATCCGCGACCGCTGGCAGGTCGAGCTCGCCACCTGGACGCCGCCGACCTTCTCGACGGTCGGGCCGGAGGCGGCCTCCACCGTCCCGGGCGCAGCGCCGGCGACTCCGACCGGGGCGGACGAAGGCGCCGCCGAGCTGGATGCGGCGGACTCTGCCGAAACGGGTCAGGACGACCCGTCCCAGGAGACCCTCGACGCGGAGCACGCGCGGCTCCTCGGGGAGAGCGTCGAAGCGCGTCGCGAGGCCCTCGACGATGCGCGCCGGCGGCTCGAGTCGATCGGGGAGGTGAACCTCGGCGCGATCGAGGAGCACGAAGAGCTCGGCGAGCGTTTCCGCTTCCTCAACGAGCAACGCGACGACCTCGAGCGCACGGTGAACTCCCTGCGCGAGGCGATCGCGCGGATCAACCGCACCAGCCGCCGGCGCTTCCGCGAGACCTTCGACGCGGTGAACGAGCGCTTTCAGCAGAACTTCCCGCGTCTCTTCGAAGGCGGGAAGGCGTCGCTGTCGCTGGCGGAGGCCGAGGACGTCCTCGAGGCGGGAATCGAGATCATGGCGCAGCCGCCGGGCAAGCGGCTCCAGAACGTGACCCTGCTCTCGGGCGGGGAAAAGACGCTCACCGCGTGCGCGCTGCTGGTCTCGCTCTTCCAGGTCCACCCCTCGCCCTTCTTCCTCCTCGACGAGGTCGACGCCGCGCTCGACGACGCCAACGTCGGCCGGCTGAACGAGATCATCCGAGAGATGGGCGCCGAGTCGCAGTTCCTCCTCATCACCCACAACAAGGCGACGATCGAGACCGCCGACCAGCTCTACGGCGTGACGATGGAAGAGAAGGGCGTGTCGAAGATCGTGGGCGTCGAGCTCCGGGACGACGTTTCCGCCTGAATCCGCCGCGTCTACAATGCCCCGATGCTCGCCCTGCTGACTGAATGGTTTACCGGGCAGTCCGGTCCCGGACCGGGCTGGACCGTCCTCGCCATCCTCGTTCTGCCCTCCCTCGTGTCGCTCCTCGCGGCGAGGCTCCTCGCGCGGCGCGACGCGCCCGTGTCGGAGCCGCTTCCGGCTCCCGTCGAGGCCCGCGACGCGGAGGCCGCTCGCGAAACCGCGCCGCCGGCGCCG
>JANQPH010000056.1 GCA_028285405.1 Thermoleophilia bacterium | reverse complement strand
GCCGGGCCAGGTCCGGCTCGGCCAGGACGGGCTCCTGCGGACGCTCGAGCGCGCCGAGGCCGCCGGGGTGCGCGCGGTTGCGCTCTTTCCGAAGATCCCCGACGAGCAGAAGACCCCCACCGCGTCCGAGGCCTGGAATGCCGCCGGCCTCATCCCCCGCGTCGTGGCGGCCGCAAAGGACCGGTTCCCCGACATCGCGCTGATCACCGACGTCGCGCTCGATCCCTACTCGAGCGACGGACACGACGGGCTCGTCGCGCCGGACGGGCGGATCCTGAACGACGAGACGGTGGCGGCGCTCTGCAAGCAGGCGCTCTGCCAGGCACGCGCGGGGGCCGACGTGATCGCCCCGAGCGACATGATGGACGGTCGGGTCGGCGCGATCAGGGCCGCGCTCGACGACGAGGGCTTCACCGAGGTCGCGATCCTGGCGTACACGTCCAAGTACGCCTCGGCGTTCTACGGGCCGTTTCGGGACGCCCTCGACTCGGCCCCGCGCGGCGGCGACAAGAAGACGTACCAAATGGACCCCGCCAACGTTCGCGAGGCCCTGCGCGAGATGGAGCTCGACGTCGCCGAAGGCGCGGACCTCGTGATGGTCAAGCCCGCCGGTCCCTACCTGGACGTCGTTCGCGCGATCGCCGAGGTCTCGCCGGTCCCGGTGGCGGCGTACCAGGTGAGCGGTGAGTACTCGATGATCGCGGCGGCCGCCGGGGCGGGCATGCTCGACCGGACGGCGGCGATGCTCGAGAGCCTCCTCGGCATCAGGCGGGCCGGCGCTGACGCGATCCTGACCTACTTCGCCATCGAGGCCGCCGAGGAGATCGCCTCAGGCGGTTAGGAGCCCGGTCGAGCGTCCCGTCGCCGCGGTCTCAGGTCGTGGGCTCGCTCGCGATCGATGCGCTCATCCTGCCGCGTCCTCGACGGTCACCCGCACGTCCTGAGGTGTGTCGTCGCCCTGCTGGAAGACCGTGAACGTGAGCTGCTCGCCGCCCGCCGCATCCCCGGCGACCGCGCAGTAGCTCGGGAGCGAGTTGCCGATGGGCTCCCCGTTCACCGCGGTGATCAGGACGGGCGCCTCGCCGAAGCCGGCCTCGGCGGCGTTCGAGCCCGGGACCGCCGTCGTGACGACGAGGCCCGGCTCCCCCGGAAGCCCGCTCGTGATCAGCTCCTCGGCACCCGCGGGATAGGTGAAGCCCATCCCGGTCCAGGCCACCGACTCGCCCTCGCGCAGCCCGGGGATGATGGCCTCGACCTGAGCGGATCCGATCGCGTAGCCCTGCCCCTGGATCGTGCGACCGTCGAGCAGCGTGATCCCGGCCGAGTTGACGCCGACCAGCTCGCCCTTCGTGTTGACGAGCGGACCGCCCGAGTTGCCAGGGTTGATCGCGGTGTCGGTCTGGATGACGTTCGGGTACTGGGGAACGTCCAGGCCGTCCAGATCGAAGCTGGTCTCCTCCACCGACACGATCCCCCGCGTCGCCGTCAGCTCACCGCCGGCCGCGGCGCTCCCGGGGAAACCGACGGCGATGACGGTCTCACCCTGGCGCAGCCCGCTCTGGCTCGCGATCGGGAGCGTCACGAGTCCCTCGGTGTCGTCCACCCGCAGGACGGCGAGGTCCTGGCATGGACTCACTCCCACGACGGACGCGGCGCGCGGAGTCTCGTCGGCGAGACCCGCCGTGTAGGTCTCGCCACCGTTGGTGACGTGGGCGTTCGTGACGACCAGCCCCTCGTTGGCGTCGAGCACCCAGCCGGTGCCGGAGCTGACGGGCTGACCGTCGATCTCAGCGAGGATCTGCAGCGTCGACGCTCGGGCCGAGTCGACGATCTCGGGGACCGTGAGCTCGCCCTCATCGCCGTCGTCGCCCCCCGAGAACACCCCGCTGACCGCCAGGATCGCGACGACGATTCCCGCCGCCGCACCCACGCCGCCGAGGATCAGCGCGATTCGGGCCGTCCGCCGGTTCTGACGTCGCTCGACCGCGGACTGGGAGGTCCCGTCCTTGGCCGCACCGGGGCCCGGCGGGGGCGGAGGCGGAACGGAGGCGCCCACCTCGGTCTGCGCGAGGCCGGCCTTCTCGGCATCGACCCGGAAGACGGTGTCGCCGATCCTGAGGCGCGCGCCGAGCGGAAGGGGCGTCTGCTCGGTGATCCGCTGCTCGTCGACGAAGGTGCCGTTCGAGGAGCCCAGATCCTCGACCTGGAGACCGCCGTCCTCGCCGACGGTGACCTTCGCGTGACGCCGGCTCGCCCGCGAGTCGGGGACCAGGATCTCGCAGCCGGGCTCGCGCCCGATCGTGATCTCGCCGCTCGTGATCTCCGTGGAGTCGCCGAGCCCCTCGCCACGGATCGTCGTCAGCCACATGGTCGGGATCCTAGTCGGCTCGGTCCCTCCCCCTCGGCCTGGTGAACGACTCGGGCCGTGGTGGTACAGTCGCTGGTCGCGGCGGGGACAGGGCGGTTAGCTCAGTTGGTAGAGCACCTGCTTTACACGCAGGGGGCCGGCAGTTCGAGTCTGTCACCGCCCATCGCCCGGGTCCCGGGCCACCCGGGGGTGTAGCTCAGCTTGGTTAGAGCACCGGACTGTCAATCCGGAGGTCGCGGGTTCGAGTCCCGTCACTCCCGCTGAAGAGCGCGACTTAGAAGGGCTTCACGAAGGGGATCTCGCCTCAGAGGCGGGGTCCCCTTTCTCATGAGGCGGGACGCGCCCCTGGACGAGGGGCGAGGAACCCGTCCTCACTCCCCGGTGCTCACCAACGTCACGATGTTCGCCGCCAGCCATGCGCTCGCCGCGCACAGCTGCAACCAGTCCCCGCTGGAGGTGATCCCGTAGGCGAACACGCTGAGGATCCAGCAGAGGCTGGCAACCGTCTGACCGAGCCATGGAATCCGGAGCGCCTTGGCCAACAGGCCTCGCTTCGGGTCGGACGCCGCGACCGCCGCGCGGGTGGTCAGCACACGCACTCGTTCCCGCAGCAGCTGAGGTCGTCGAGGTACATGCCCCACATGCGGTAGCCCTCCAGCCTCTCCGCCGGCAGGCCGAGCGAGGTCGCGATGGCCTTCGCGACGACGGCGAATCGCTGTCGGTACTTGTAGATGAAGCAGAAGGACTCGCCGCCGTGGTGAACGGCGGGGCCGCAGAGGAAGAGGCCCGCGGAGATGGTCGACTCGTCGTCGTCGCTCAACAACGGGAAGCCGTCGTCGCGTCGCTCGAAGAGATGGGCGACCATCTCGTGGCCTCCCGCGAAGCCGCTTGCGAGTAGTGGCGGTACGGGAGTCTTGAACGGCTCCCCGTCGATTGGCGTGACCTCGTAGGCCGTGTCCTGACGCCCCACCGAGGCGATCGGCACATGCGGATGAAGCTCCACCTGGTCGAGGAAATGGGGCTCTTCCATCCGCTCGAGCGTGTGCGTCGAGAGCCCAACGCTCGGGTCGGAGCTCTCCTCCTCCCAAGGGCAACCTCGGTCGAAGACTCGCACTCGTTTGCCGCGCCTCGAGAGGTGGTATGCAGCGTCGATTCCGCTCTCGGCGCCGCCGATGACGATGAAGTGGTCGCCGTCGAGATCTCCGTACCGTTCGATCGTCGCGGTGTGGCGACAGTGTTGGCGGCCGGCGAGATCGTTCGCCCGCGGATACTGGAACTCGCCAGCGGCCCAGATCACATGGCGTGCCCACAGACTCCCGTCGTCTGCTCGAAGGTGAAACGCGTCGTCGACCGTGGTGACACTCGAGACGTCGGTCCACTCACGAATCGGCAGCTCGAAGACTCGCGCCAGACGACGCAGGTAGGACGCGTACTCGAGGCCGGTGGGGTGCTCGACCCCGATGCTGATCGCTGGCGAGGTGCCGATGGCCACTGAGTTCAGATCGAGCATGCCGACCGAGTTGGTCGGGAAGGAGGGCGTGATGAAGCGCGTCTCCTCCGTCCAGGCCGCAAAAGACGACCCGACCCTGCCGCGATCGAGGACAACCAGATCGTCGACGCCCGCATCCTGGAGCGCGATCGCAACACCAAGACCCGCCGCACCGGCCCCGACGACCACGACGTCGTGCAGGTCACCCGCGGCCGAGGAGTCGGTCATCGGGGGCCCTCGGCGCTGAGGGGTGGACCCGAATGACGGACGGGGTGTGGTGGCACGGTGGTCACTCCGATCGAGAGCCGGCTCGGCGTGATGCGCGCCCGCGCTCGCCGACCTTCCTGCGGCGTGTCACTGACGCCACGAAGCGGTGCCGACGCCCTCGAGCTCGCGCAGCTGCTCGCCGAGCTCCTGCGCGAGCGACCGCCGCTCTGCCGGACCGAGGCGAAGGCCGGCCCGGTACACGCGGACATGGATCGCGCGGACGTAGGCTCGGGCCGCCGGCGAGAGCGGGCTCTCGCGGGGAAGGCTCGTGGCCGGCGGCGGCGGCCCATCGCCCGCGAGCGCGTCGAGCAGGGCACGCGTGGCCGCAAGCGCCCCCGCCAGGTCGCTCGAGCCGAGCTGCGCACCGGCCTCGCCGATCAGGTCCCGGACCTCGCCGACCAGCGCAGGGAGCGAGTCGTGCGGCGGCGGCCGGCCCGTTCCGATGACGTCTGCCGATGAGGCGAGATGCGCCCCAGACCGTGTCACAGGGTGATCACCTGATCGGGGGGTGCGCTCGAGAGCGCCGCGTAGAGATCGGGAAAGCAGCCGACCTGAACGCCGTCCACGGTGTTCGTCGGGGCGGCATCCCCGGGCACGCCGGTCGCCAGCTCCCGCTCGAGCGCGCACTGGTCGCACAGCATCAGCAGCATGCCGTCCCGGCGTGCGATCGCGCCAAGGCGCTCGCCGACCGGATCGCCAGCGCGCAGGACGTAGGTGTTGTCGTCGAAGAAGAACATGCCGACCACGCCCGCTCCGTGCCGTTTCTCCTCGAGCTGCGGGAGGATCATCCGCCCGAGCTTGTAGCTCGCCGTGTGACCCGAGGTGCTGAAGACATAGGCGACGTTCACTTGCTCTCCCTGTGAATGGGCGACGGCAGGAGCTGAGGCCCTCGCACGACGACTCACCGACGCATCTCGCTCTCGCCACGACGGCCGGCAGAGCCCATGCCAGGCAGCTGGGCCCCTATATGAGAATGATTATCATATGGAGGTTGGCCTGCGTTCTGTCTCGGTCGCGAGAACGTCGAGCCGACGCTCTCAACCAACAGGACGCGCCTGTCGAATCAGGGGCCCTTGGGAGCATCCGCAGACCGCTCCCAGGCCACGGGCCTACGGAGCAGTCCGCGGGAAAGGGGGCACAGGTTGCCGAACCAAAGCACCGGCCAGGAGGGCACGAACACGTCACCGCGCACGCTCAAGGACGCGCTGATACTCGCCATTGCCCTCGGCGCGCTCATTGCGCTCGTGGTCCTCGTGCTCGATCTGACCACGACCGTCCAAGACGCAGTCGCCGTCCTCGGCCTGATCGTGCCTGGGGTCGTATCGATCGCCGCCGCCGTCTTTGGGATCCCGATCGCATACAAAGCCGGCGAAACCAGGGGCAAGGGCAAAGGGGAGGAAGGCAAGGAAACGGCAAAGAACGAGGCCATGGCCAAGATCGCAACGCGGACGATCGAGAAGATCGACGCAACCGGAAACGCAGCAACGGTCCAGAGCCTCGCCACGTTCCGCACACCGGGCACCCCCGCGCCCGCCTCTGGAGCCACTTCCTCGAGCGCAGAGCGCCTGATGGCAGTTCGATCGTTCCTCGACGGAGTTCGACAAGCTGCCAACGGGGATGCCGAAGCTTCCAGCACGAATAGCTAGCTGACGCCTGCGCGGCTGGGCTGACTAAAGGCCCTCGGCCAATCTGCACAGCCGCATCTCGCCCTGGTCGCCTATGGCGCGCAGTCGTTCAGGTCGATGGGCTCGAGCACGATCGCAGGATCGTCTTGGCTCCCGTAGCCGAGCTCGAGGACGCCGGTGTGCTGCAGTCGTACCCACTCCCGGTGCACGGGGTCCTGCCCCGTGCCGGGGCGCCACTCCGGATTCGGCGGCCACAACTCCCCCAAGAACTCGATGAGCTCATCTTGCATGCCCTCGAGTACGTACGGGGAGAGCTCGAGTGCGTCCGCAACACCGTCGCCGTAGATCTGGTTTCCCGACCCCCAACCCCAATGAACGTAGTTCCCCTTTGCCCAGACGCTCCATCCGGGCGGTGTGACCGCATCGAGCCGCGCCGCGAGGGCTGCGGCGAACTTCTGCGGGTCGATTTCCTCGGTGATCACCGGCCTCTGCTCCGCGGTGGCTCGAGCCCATCGTGGCAGGTGGCTGGAATCCACATCCCGACGAGCACACACCATCTCCTCCGACGGGACCGACTCCTCATGCTCCGGCCCTCCCCCGCCGATAGTGGGCCGACACCACCGGGGAGACGGAATGCGGCGCAGTGGCAGGATCGCGGCGATCATGGGTGCGGCGTTGATGGTCGGTGCGGCCGGGGCCGTGAGCCCCGCGACAGCGGCACTGCGGGTCGAGATCGACAACCGATCCGAGCGGCCCGACCGCGAGGTGTTCATCACGCTCTTCTGCGGTGACTTCGCCGGTACGACGCCGGCCTGCCCGGACGGCGGTGACGGAACGCTCGCCAACGGCAAGAAGATCGCCCAGAACACGCCCCTGCGCCTGAGCCGGATCCCCGGCCGCGCGTTCGTGGTCCCCACCCCTTACACCAGCGGGAACATCTACGTGGGCTTCGGCCGAGGCATCGTCCAGGCCACACCCAACAGAGCGCCGCGGGCCGCCACGCTGCCGGACCCCGACACGGGAACCGTGCCGTACGGCTTCGCCGAGTTCACCGCGCCGGCACGCAACGGCGCCGATGTCACGGCGGTCGACCAGTTCGGCATCCCGCTGAAGATGGAGATCCGGCACGAGAACGGCCGCAAGGTCGGAACGCGGGGCTTCGTCTGCGACGGGAACTCCACCCGCAAGCTCCTGCGAGCGATCCCGGGCTCGCGCGGGGCCGAGAGGACCAGGCGCGGCCGGTTCCTGCGCATGATCAGCCCGAGCAAGCTGGGGATCCCGGGCACGCCCCGGCAGGCGTATCCCTCGCTCCAGCGCTACATCAACTCGCTGATCGGCAAGCAGCTGTGGATCAGAACGGGCGCGTCGTTCGGAGCGGACGTCACGTTCACCGGAACCGTCGAGCGGGTCGGCAGCGGCACGCAGGTCACGCTGACCGAGGTGCACGGCAGGGCGGCACCGATGACGGTCCCGCTGAACAGCCAGCAGATCTACGGCTCCAACGGGCCCTACTCGGTCGGCGGCACCTTCCTGCCCGCGCTGGTGAACGATCTTCACGGCGCGGTCTACAACCGGCTGGTGAGCGGCTTCGCGTTCGGCTATTGGGGCGGCAGGTACGGCAACCACGTCGACGACATCGACCGCGGCGGATGGTGGCGCAAGCCCGCCTTCGCGGCGGCGCGCAAGGGCAAGGCCCCGTACACCGCACGCGCTCCCCAGTACTCGCCCTACGCGGCGGCGATCGCCCGCGCGTCGGCGAACCAGGTCTATGGCCACCCGTTCGCGGATGCGCTTCCGAACAACCCCGGAGCGCTCGTCAACCTCCCCGAGGGCGCCACGATGAAGCTGACGATCCTCCCAAACGAGTCGAAGGGGCGTCAGCCCGGGTTCTGCAAGCGCCCCTGAGGTGGCGGGCCCGGGCGGATCGCGTCAGACGATCCGGCGCAACTGCGCCATCGAGCGGGTCACCGCCTCCTGGTCGGTGAGCGACTCGAGGCGGCGCGCGGCGGGGCCGCCGATGACGCCGGCCAGGATCGGGGCGCCGGACACCTCGGAGAGGTCGACCCACTGGTTGGGCACGTCCCGCTCGGCCGAGACGTCGATCAGGCCGTCGATGCCCGACGGCAGGAAGGTGTTGGGGAACCGCATGATCACCTTGGCGAAGTCGCCCACGCCGAGTCGGTCGATCGCCGCGCGGGTGCGCGCCGGCAGCGGCGGGTCGAACGCCACCGAGCCCGCGGCGAGCACGCCCAGTGGGAGCGTGACGATCGCGCGATCCGCGCTGAACGTCTCGCCGGACGCGGACCGGGCGCGCACGCCGTCGCTCCCGTGGCCGATAGCGTCGATCGGCGCGCCGAGCCGCACGTCGACGCCGGCGGCGAGCTCGGCGATGATCGGCGCGTAGCCGCCCACGGGCAGAACGTCGCCCCCATCCAGCGCGTCGCCCTCGAGCACGGCCTCCGACGAGAGCTGGTCGACGCTGGCGGCATAGTCGTCGTCGATCGCGAGCGCGATGGCCGAGCGAACCCGGGCCGCGGCGCCTGGGCGCAGATCGCGGGCCGCGATCACCCGGTCGACCGCCGAGCCGAGCGACTCGCCGGCCTGCGCACCGAACGCCGCCTGCTGGAGGATCTGACCCGCCAGTGCCTCGAGCTCCTGTGCCTGTCCCGCCGGAACCCGTGCGCCGGCCGCGAAGACGGCGATCTCGGACGGGATCTCGAGCAACGCGACGCCGGCCTCGTCCGCCAGGGCGCTCAGCGGGTTGCCGTTCGGACCGTGGATCCACGACGCTCCGAGATCCACGGGCGCCCCGAGTGCCTCGCTGGTGTCGACCCGCCCGCCGACCCGGTCCCGCGCCTCGACGACCTCGTACGCGATCGACTCCTGGTCGAGGAGGCGAGCCGCGGCCAGTCCGGCCGCACCCGCGCCGATGACGAGGACCCGCTCGTTCGAGTCGGCGACGGACGCGATGAGCTCGGCCGCCCGCCGTCCGGACGCCATCGCCCCGTGCACCGTCGCCGGGAAGTCGGGGTCGGTCGCCTCGCCCGCCAGGACCAGGCGCTCGCCGATCGGCTCGCCGAGCGCGGCCCGGTCCGCGGGGGTCGCGCCCACCGCCAGATACGAGTAGGCGCCCCGCGCGAAGGGATCCTCCCTCCACCGGGTGACGATCGCGCCCTCCGGGTCGGGCACGCCCTCGGAGGCCATGGAACGATCCGGCGACTCGTCCGAACCCGACGAGCAGGCCGCCAACCCCGCCGCGAGCAGCGCCGCCCCACCGATGATGAGGCCGCGCCGCGTGACTCGCGCTCCGCTCACACGCGGAGCATTAGCAGGCCGCCGCGGCACCCCTGCGGCACACGTCCCTGCCCGCTCCGCCACGGTTGCGGTCCCGCGAGCCCGGGCCCCCGTCGAGGAAGTCGCGCCCGCCGCCCCCGATCGCGAGGTCATTGCCCGCGCCACCGAGGAGCCGGTCGTTGCCCGCGCCACCGATCAGGACGTCGTTGCCGGCGTCGCCCAGCAGGACGTCTCGGCCACCCCCGCCGAGCAGTCGGTCTCTCCCCGGGCCACCGCAGATGCGGTCGTTGCCGGCCAGGCCCAGGATGACGTCGTTGCCGCCGAGGCCGGCGATGACGTCGGCTCCGGGCGTCCCGCGCAGCCGGTCGCGTCCGGGGGTACCCACGATCGTGGCCGGCCTGCCACCGCACCGGGCGGTCGAGAGCTCGGCGTTCAGGAGCAGCTGGAAGCCCAGGTTCCCGGCAGGCGCCAGCCGCTCCTCACGCGCACGCAGGGCGGGCGTGTAGATCCCGCCGACGGGCGCGCCCCGGAGCGCGTCGAAGTTGCCGGTGTTGTGGGCCGGCACCGGCACCCCCGGGGCCAGCACCGAGAGCGCGAGCGAGTCCGTCCGAATGATGTTGCCGACCGCCGGCCGGCGCTCGGTGATCACCGGCAGGTTCGTGTTGACCGTCGTGATGCCGTTGGGCGCAGGGGTGAACACCTGCGAGAGGCCGCGCACCTGGCAGCAGGCCGGCGGCGTGCTGGTGTCGAGCCGGCCCGTGACCGGGTTGATGGTCCCGAGCGCGCTGATGACGGCCACCTGCATCGGACCGGTGACCGGGCCGACCTTGACCCGAACCTGGGTCACGGTGCCGGAGCGCGGGACGGCCAGGGTCTCGGCGAAGTCACCGAGGCGTCCGTTGGCGGTCCACGTGCACGAGGTCTGACCGCTCGGCGTCACGATGAGGCCCCCGCCGGCGAGCGGGCTCTGCAGGATTCCCGCGGTCTCGCAGCCGAACGGGTTGTTCGCCGGCCGGTTGAGGTCCGCACCGAACGGGACGGCGCCGGCCGTGCCCGTCGCGAGCGCACCACCGGCCACCAGCGCCGCCAGCACGCCGAGGCGCCGCGCCGCGCGGCGGCCGTGGGCGCGACCCTCGCGACCGATCTCGACCTCAGCGCTCATCGGGGCACGCTCCTTGGTGTCGGGTGACGGTGCGGGGGCAGCTGCGACGGCCGCGGGGGCCCTCCGTGACGGGATCGATCGCGGCCATGGTACGGGGCGTCCGTCGCGGATAATGTCGGGCCGAGTACCCCAGGCGCACTCACCGAACGGCCAGTTTCCCGACACGAGACAGACCGCCCGAAGGGAGGCCACCATCGCCACCAACCCGACACCCTCGATCTTCGACATCGAGGAGTTCGCAATTGGCTGCCTCGATCTGATCGCCGAGCAGAAGGGCCATACCCAGGCGCACGGCATCGCGGGCGTCCTGCTGCTGCACGCGCTCGACATGCAGCTCGAAGGCGAGGCCGAGGCGCGGCGACACCGGTTCATCAAGTCGATCCTCCGCTGGGTCTTCGAGGAGGTGGAGTACCGCTAGTCCGGTGAGCTCCGCGGTCACACCGGTCCGGCTCACGTGGTCGGCCGCCACCAGGGATCACTTCACCGACGCCGGGTCGATGTTGCGCTGTCTGGTGATCGCGCTCGTCGTCGGAACAATCCTGACCGCGGTGAACCTCGGTGTCGTGCTGGCGAACGGGCGGATGAGCGCCGGCATCGCCTTCGCCATCGCCGTCAACTACCTGATGCCGTTCCTCGTCTCGAGCCTCGGCGCCATCGCCACCCGGCACGGCCGCGCGGGGCGCGCGAGCAATCAGGGCGCGCCGTAGACGTCCTCACGGCGGTGCCCGAGCGCGGGCAGCGTCGTCCGCACTCGGCTGACCTCGTCCAGGTCGAGGTCGACGACGGCGACCCCCTCGCCGTCCACGATCGTGGCGAGGACCACACCCCACGGGTCGATGATCATGCTGTGGCCGTGCGAGCGGCGGCCGTCACCGCCGGTGCCGACCTGGCCGGGCGCCACGACGAACGCCTGCTCCTCGATCGCCCGGGCGCGCAGCAGGACCTCCCAGTGGGCGGGGCCCGTGTGCGCGGTGAACGCGGCCGGCACGGCCAGGATCTCGGCGCCCCGGAGCGCCAGCGCGCGGTAGAGCTCCGGGAAGCGCAGGTCGTAACAGATGCTCAGGCCCACTCCCGCCCCGTCGACCTGGCCGACCACGATCTGCGACCCGGCACCGGTGGTGGCGGACTCGCGGTACTCGGTGCCGCCGACCACCACGTCGAACAGGTGCAGCTTGCGGTAGACCGCCAGATCGCTGCCGTCTCGGTCGATGAGGACGCTCGTGTTGAACGGCCGGGCAGCGTCGTTCGATCGCTCGGCGATGCTCCCTGCGAGGATCGCCACCCCATGCCGCCGCGCCCAGCCGCGCGCCTCGGCGAGCGAGGGTCCGTCGAGCCCCTCGGCGCCAGCGCGCGTGAGATCGCTCGAGGCGACGAGGTTCCAGCGCTCCGGAAGCACGACCAGGTCGGAGTCGGCCGCCGCCTCGGCGACGAGCTCGCCGGCCCGGGCGACGTTCGCCTCGACCGACGCCCCGCTGGTCATCTGCACCACGGCGACCCGCACAGCGCCGATCCTGTCAGCCGAACGTTCGACCGGGAAGACTCGTGGCGCGCCGGGACGGTCAGGTACGGTGCCGCCCGTGGCAATCGATCGCGCCCGCTGGGAGCAGCTGGCCGCCCGGATGCGGACCCGCTGGCCGGACCAGCTGTCGAACATCAAGTCCGAGGCGTACTACGCGGCGCTCTCGGACCTGAGCAAGGACGAGCTCGAGAAGGGCGTCGACGCCCTCGTCGCGAGCGACACCGACGATCTCCCGAGCCCGGACCAGCTGCGCGCCGCGGCCAGCGGCGAGGCGACGGCTCCCGCCGGCCAGCCGCAGGCGGCGGGCGAGCCGGAGGAGCGCAAGATCGCCGGCATCCCCGCGAGCTGGCTGCTGTCGGGGGTCGTCGCCGTCGTCGTCGCGGCCGTGATCGTGGTCGTGTTCGTCGTGGTCTTCGACGACGACGGCTCGAGCGACGCCGCGCCACCCCCGCTGTTCGAGACCACCGCGGTCGAGAACGAGCTCGTCCAGTTCGACTGGGGAGAGGACCGGACCGCAGCGGTCGCCAAGTGCGAGCAAGCGGAGGCCGGCGTCATCGCATGCGAGGTCGTCTTCGAGAACGACGAGGACATCGAGGTCTCGGTCACCCGCGACGAGAACGGCAACCTGACCGTCGACGTGCCCGAAGGCGAGGGCACGGACGGGGAGGGCGGCGGCGGCCAGGACGATGCCGCGCCGAGCGACGGCTCCGATCAGCGGACCCCTTCCCCCGACTCGCCCTGAGCCCATGACCGGCAACTACAACAAGATCGGCTGCTGCATCGACGACTCGGAGGCGGCGACCGCTGCCGCCGGACTCGCGCACCTCGTCGCGCGGGCGACGGGCGGTCAGCTGCTGCTCGTGCATGTCGCGCCGACGCCGGAGGCGTGGCTCGGAGGCACCGAGGGGTGGAGCACCGCGTCGCTCGACGCCGAGGCGTCGATTCGGGAGCAGGCCGGCGCGTTCCTCGCCGACCAGGCGCAGCGGATCGACGCCGAGCCGGTCCTCCTCCAGGGAGCCCACGCCGGCGAGGCTGTCTGCGCGTGGGCGACCGACGCCGGATGCGATCTGCTCGTCGCGGCCCCGCACAGCGGTCGGCTTCGGCGCGCGACCGTCGGGAGCTTCGCGGGCTACGTGTCCGTGCACGCCCCCTGCTCGGTCATGCTCGCCCGGGGCGCGCTGCCCGCGGGCGCCACGCTGCCGGGCTGAGGGCATGACGGAGCCGCCGCGGCTCGACGAGGAGCTGTCCGATCAGGACGCCGACGCGGCCCTGCGCGCGAGCGCGAGGCGCCGCCGTCAGCTCATCGTCGTCGGTGCGCTCGCGCTCATCGTCGCGATCATCGCCATGGGAACGCTCCTGGGAGGGTCGATCCGGGACGTGCCGTGGCTGGCGGTCGCCGCGGTGCTCCTGCTGCTCGGGGCGATCTGGCGGCTCGAGGGCCGCCGCCGCTAGCCGACCTTCGACTCCTCGCGGTCGATGTGACCGCGGTAGAAGGCCCAGGCCGCGATCACCCGCGACTGGCGCTCGAGCTCGTCCTCGACGAACTCCTTCCGGTTCTGTGAGTCCCCAACCGCGACGACCGTGAAGTAGAGGCCGGCGAACGCCCCGAGCAACGTCACGACGCGGATCGACGCCGCCGAGATGACGACCTCTCGGCCGGCGACCGACGCGCTCCAGAGGAAGTTCGGATCCGCGCCGACCCACGCGAGCGTCAGCTGCCGATCGACGACCAGGATCGAGAAGATCAGGAACAACGCGCCGACCGCGGCGCTCACGGCCACGACCCGGAGCGCCAGCGAGATCACCATCGCCAGACCGATGTTGAAGCGCGCGATTCGGCCGAGATCGGGAAAGCTCGGGCGGATGCCGCTCCGCACGAAGGGCTCGGCCGGAGTCGCCCGGGCGAGCGCCGCGAGCTCGGGGTTGTCATCGGGCGCAAGCAGCTGATGCCGCTCCTGGCGCAAGCCGGCCAGGAGCACCAACAGGGCGAGGACGGCGAACAGGATCAGCACGCCGCCGAAGCGCCAGCCGGCGAGGGTGCCGAAGGCCTGCCAGGTCTCGACCGACATGGACAGGAAGAGGAGCAGGGCGAGCATGATCGCCATCGCCCGCACCGCGACCGAGGCGGTCGCGACCGCGCCCGCGAGCGCGCGCTGGGCCTGCCCGACGAGCAGCGGCAGGATGCCGAAGCTGGCCAGCGCGTAGAGGGTGAGCGCCACGGCGATGCTGACCCCGGCGATGACCGCCGAATACACGAGCCCCTCCCCGAGCACCAAGGCGGCGATCGGGGGCACCAGCACCAGCGCGGTCGCCTCGATGAACCCCACCCGCTGCGGCGGCTCCCGCCACTTGCGCCCGCGCAGGAGGTTGGCCGCGACGATCGCCGCGCCCGCGACGAGCAGGCCGGCCAGCACGGCGAGGATGCGCAGCCATCCCGACCAATCGGGCCGCAGGCTGAGCGCGAGGCCGATCACGAAGATGACGGCGAGCGCGGGCCGCAAGCGGGTGAGCGTGTCCTCCCGCGGGTCGTAGCCTGCGATCA
The DNA here is from genome assembly GCA_028285405.1 of Thermoleophilia bacterium. Classification (GTDB taxonomy): domain Bacteria; phylum Actinomycetota; class Thermoleophilia; order Miltoncostaeales; family Miltoncostaeaceae; genus JANQPH01. The sequence goes on along the minus strand of JANQPH010000056.1, from coordinate 4,365 downwards.
GATGGGGGAGCCCGTTCTGGCGGAACCACCCCTCGACCGCGATGTCGGTCTCGCTACGCGCTCCCTCGGCCACTGCCAGCGTGCCGCCGGATCACAGGCCCATCGCGTGGTAGCCGGCGTCCACGTAGAGCGTCGTGCCGGTCACACCCCGAGACAGATCCGATGCGAGGAACACCGCCGCGCCCGCGACGTCCGTGGCCTCGATGCCGCGCCGAAGCGGAGCCCGCTCGGCGATGCTGTCGGCCATCGTGCTGAAGCCCGAGATCCCGCGTGCCGCCAGCGTGCGGACCGGACCGGCCGAGATCGCGTTCACGCGAATCGCGGCCTCACCGAGGTCCCACGCCAGGTAGCGCACGCTCGACTCGAGCGCGGCCTTCGCCGGGCCCATGACGTTGTAGCCCGGCGTCGCACGAACCCCGCCGAGATAGCTCAGGGTCATGATCGAGCCGTTGCCACCCTCGTTCATGAGCGGCTCGGCGTGGCGCGCCAGCTCGACGAGGGAGTAGGCCGAGATGTCGAGCGCGGTCGACCAGCCGTCGCGGGACGTGTCGGCGAACCGCCCCGCCAGGTCCTCCGCCGGCGCGAACGCGACACCGTGGACGAGGATGTCGAGCCCTCCCAGCGTCTCGGCCGCCTCGCTCGTCGCGGCGGCGATCTGGTCGCCGTCGGTCACGTCCAGCGGGAGCACCGGGGTGTCGTCCCCGAGCGTCTCGGCGAGCTTCCTGACGTCGCGCTCGACGCGCTCCCCCTGGTAGGTGAGCGCGACCCGCGCCCCGTGCTGGCGCAGCGCGTCCGCGATCGCCCACGAGATGCTGCGCTTGTTCGCGACTCCCACCACCAGCGCTGATCTTCCGGCCAGAAGCTCGGTCATACGCCCTCCCCTGCGAGTTGGGCGGGACGGTACCAAGCGCCCATCGAGCATTCGCCGGCCGTCTCCTAGCATCGCAGCGGTGCAGCGGATCCTGCTTCTCGCGCTGATCGCCACGATCGCGCTGGCACTCGCCCCGGCGAGCGCGCTGGGACACGCCGTGCTGCTCGAGTCGGAGCCGGCTGCCGACGCCACGCTGACCGCGAGCCCCGAGCAGGTCGAGCTCGGTTTCAACGAGCCGATCCAGATCGTCGATCCGACCACCGACGCGGACGTCGTCGCCTCGGACGGAACACCCGTCCAGTCCGGGCCGGCGTTCGTGCCCCCCGACGCGGCGGACTCGCTCGTCATCCCGCTGCGAGGGAACCTACCGCCGGACACGTACACGGTCCGCTACCGGATCATCGGCGCGGACTCCCACGTGATCCCCGGGGCGCTCGTGTTCGGCGTCGGCGTCGACGAGCTCTCGGAGCCCTATCTGATCGACGCGGCGAGCACGGGCGGGCCGAGCCAGACCGGGCCGGTCGGCGTGAGCGCGAGGTTCCTGGAGCTCGCGACGATCGGCGGGCTGCTCGGCCTCGTCAGCTTCCGCTGGCTCATCTGGCGGCCGTCGCTGCGCCGACTCTTCGAGCCCGACGGCCAGCGCCGCCGGGCCGAGGCGTGGGGACAGGACGGCTACTGGGTGGCGTTCGGGGTCCTCGCCCTGCTGGCGATGCTCTCGATCGGCTGGTCGCTCGTCGTCCAGACCGCGACGGTCTTCGGCACGAGCGTCTCGACGGCGATCGGCGACACCGCCGCGATCAGCATCGTGCTCGGAGACACGAGGGTCGGCGAGCTCATCCAGCTGCGGGCGGCCCTGCTCTTCGTCGCCTTCGCGCTCGCCGCCTGGCAGTTCCTGTCCGAGCAACCCGGCCAAGCCGACCGAAGCCGGCGGGCCCCCGAGGCGAGGGCGGCGAGCATCGCCGCGCTTCTGGTCGTCGCGCTGGGCGTGCTCGGATACCAGGGGCACGCGTCGGTCGCGCCGGCCCCGGTGCTCCAGGTCCCGTCGCACGTGATCCACACCGTGGCGGTCGGGATCTGGCTGGTGGGCCTGGCCGGGACGATCTGGGTCCTCGCCCGGGGGCCGCGGGCGCTGGGCCCGCCCGGACAATCCTTGGGCGGGCTGGTGCTGACCCGCTACGCGCGCATCGCGCTCGTGCTGCTCGTCGCGGTCGTGGTGACCGGGTTCATCCGGCTCGTCGGGCAGATCGAGGATCCAGCGCAGCTGTGGACGACCGCGTATGGCCGCGTCGTCCTGTTCAAGCTGGTCGTGCTGACGCCGGTGATCTTCCTGGCGCTCTGGAGCGGACGGATCGTCACCGCGCTCCGGCGCCTGCGCACCCGACCGCCGCGAGCGGCGCTCGCACTCATCCCGCCGCGAGGAGTGCTCGAGCTCGGGCTGGGCATCGTGATCGTGATCGCGGCAGCGCTCCTGGCAGGAGAGGTTCCGGGAAGGCTCTGACCGGCCACGGGCAGATATGCTCGCCACCGCTCGCGCGCCCAGCGCGCGATCACGCACGCATTGACATGGGAGCAGCTACACGATGAGCAGCATCAACCCACCGGCCGGCGTCCAGATCCTCGGAGAGGTCACGGACGAGTACGCCGAGATCCTGACGACCGAGGCGCTCGAGTTCATCGCCAAGCTCGCCCGGGAGTTCGGCGCGCGGCGGGAGGAGCTGCTGCGCATGCGGACCGAGCGCGCCACCGAGCTCGAGGCGGGCAAGAAGCCGGACTTCCTGCCCGAGACCGCCCACATCCGCGACGACCCGAGCTGGAAGATCTCGCCGGTGCCCGCGGACCTGCAGGACCGCCGCGCCGAGATCACGGGCCCCGTCGACCGCAAGATGATCATCAACGCGCTCAACTCGGGCGCGAAGGTCTTCATGTCGGACTTCGAGGACGCCAACGCCCCGAACTGGCACAACAACATGGCGGGGCACATCAACCTGCGTGACGCGGTTCGGCGGACCATCACCTTCGAGAACCCGGACGGCAAGCGGTACGAGCTGAACGACGAGATCGCGACGCTGCTCGTCCGTCCGCGGGGCTGGCATCTCTACGAGAAGCACTGCCTGATCGACGGCGTGCCGATCTCGGCCGGGATCTTCGACTTCGGCCTCTACTTCTTCCACAACCACGAGGCGCTGAAGGCGGCCGGAACCGGGCCGTACTTCTACCTGCCGAAGCTCGAGAGCCACCTCGAGGCCCGGCTCTGGAACGACATCTTCGTGCGGGCGCAGGACGAGCTCGGCGTGCCGCAGGGCACCATCAAGGGCTGCGTCCTGATCGAGACGATCCTCGCCGCATTCGAGATGGAGGAGATCCTCTACGAGCTGCGCGAGCACTCGGCCGGCCTCAACTGCGGCCGGTGGGACTACATCTTCAGCGTCATCAAGAAGTTCCGGAGCGACCCGGACTTCGTGCTGGCCGACCGGGCGCTGGTGACGATGACGACCCACTTCATGCGGTCGTACTCGCTGCTGGCGATCCAGACCTGTCACAAGCGCGGCGCCCACGCGATCGGCGGGATGGCGGCGCAGATCCCGATCAAGAACGACCCCGAGGCCAACGAGGAGGCCCTCTCCAAGGTGAAGGCCGACAAGGAGCGCGAGGCCAACGACGGCCACGACGGCACCTGGGTCGCCCACCCCGGCCTCGTCCCGATCGCGATGGACGCGTTCAACGCGGCGATGGGCGACAGGCCGAACCAGCTCGACAAGCTGCGCGAGGACGTGAGCATCACGGCCGACGACCTGCTGACGTTCGTGCCGCAGGGACCGATCACCGAGGACGGCCTGCGCACCAACGTCAACGTCGGCATCCACTACCTGGGCGCGTGGCTGTCGGGGCTCGGCTGTGTCCCCATCAACAACCTGATGGAGGACGCCGCCACCGCCGAGATCTCGCGCAGCCAGGTGTGGCAGTGGATCCACAGCCCGAACGGCGTCCTCGAGGACGGTCGCAAGATCGACGCCGGGCTGTTCCGCGAGGTGCTCGCCGAGGAGCTCGAGAACGTCAAGGCCAAGTTCGGTCCGAACGATGCCAAGTACTTCGAGGACGGCGCCAAGCTCTTCGACGAGATCTCGACCTCGGACGAGTTCGTCGAGTTCCTGACGCTGCCGGCGTACAACCTCATCGATTAGGGCAAGGAGTCGCTGACCGCGCCCGACCGGCGCGGTCAGTCGCCCAACCGGACGGTCCGGGTCATCCAGACCCGGCTGCGTCCTCTCGCCGAACACCTGCGACCGACCGATGCGGGGCATCGCTCGTCCTCGGATTCGGCTCACAGGCTCCGAGCAGGCCGTCGGCGCCAAAGGGTCAGGGCTCGGTGCCCTCCTTGCGCCAACTTCGGCCGGTCACTTCACCCTGAGGGCACGCCCAATGGGGCATCACCAGACGGACAGATTGCCCTCAGGGCAAAGCGCTGCGGCCTGCGCGTCGGGCAACCAGCCCCG
>JANQPH010000032.1 GCA_028285405.1 Thermoleophilia bacterium | reverse complement strand
GCGTCCCGCTGGCCGTGGACGTCACGGTCCGCATCCCCGGCCCGCTCGGCACGACCGCCACCGCGGTCGCCAGAGCCGGGCCGGCCCTGGGCTCGCTCGGGGCGGATCCCGGTGACGGGCCCGTGGTTCAGGCAAGCGGCGGCGGCTACTCGGGCCCGCTCGTGTTCCGGGACGGTAAGCCCATGTGTCCGGCGGTCGCATCGGCGTTCGACCTGATGCAGGCGGCGGCCTCGGTGGTGGGCCTCGACCTGCAGATCACGAGCGCGTTTCGCACCGACCGCGAGCAGGCGGAGCTCTTCGCCCGCAATCCGGATCCCAAGTGGGTGGCGCCGCCGGGCCGCAGCCGGCACCGCGACGCGACCGAGCTCGACATCCAGACCGGCGGCGGCGCGTACGAATGGCTGGCGGCGAACGCGCCCAGGTTCGGGTTCGTGCAGCGGTACTCCTGGGAGCCCTGGCACTGGGGGTACGAGCCGGGGTGCCTGGGCACGGCCCGCCCGCCGGCGGTCCCGGGCGCCCCGGACGCCGGGGGCACCGCGTCCACCGGGCTGCCGTCCTGGGTCCCCGTCGAGTACCGAGGGACGATCGCCAGGAGCGCGCGGGCGGCGGGGATCCCGGCGGTACTGCTGGCAGCGCTGCTGTATCGCGAGTCGGGGTTCCGGCCGGACGCTGTGAGCCCCGTCGGCGCGCTCGGCATCGCGCAATTCATGCCCGGGACGGCTGCGGCGGTGGGCCTGCGGGACCCCACCGACCCCGCCCAGGCGATCCCGGCTGCGGCACGTCATCTGGCCGACCTCATCGGCCGGCTGGGCTCGATCGAGCTCGCGCTCGCCGCCTACAACGCGGGGGAGGGTGCGGTGCGGCGCTACGGCGGCATCCCGCCGTACGCCGAGACCCAGGCCTATGTCCGCGCGGTCATGTCGCTCGTCGGCGGCGCCGTGCTGGTGCCCGCCGGGGACGATGTCGTGCTGATGCCCGTCGACGAGCGGCTCGCTGTCGGTGGGCCATTCGCCGCGTGATCACCGGCCGTCGGAGGGCCGCACCACGAGGCTGTCGGTCGGGCGCGCAGGGGCGGCGTTCGGGGCGGGTGGGCCTGGGGCTATCCTCGGTCGATGCCCTCCGCGGCCGAGACACAGGCACGGCTCGTGCGATCCCAGCTCGCCGAGATCCCCGGCGATCCGGGGGTCTACGTCTACCGCGACGGCGAGGACCGGGTGCTCTACGTCGGCAAGGCCAAGTCCCTCCGAAAGCGCGTCCACAGCTACTTCGCCGCGCCGCTGGCGAAAGACGAGCACGGCGCTCCGTCGAGCGAGCGGCTGCGTGCCCGACGGGGCACCGAGCTGAAGGTCGCCGACCTGGTCGCGCGGATCGCGCGGATCGAGACGTTCGTGACGGCGAGCGACAGCGAGGCGACGATCCTCGAGGGAAACCTCGTGAAGCGCCATCGCCCCCCGTTCAACGTGCGCCTGCGGGACGACAAGAGCTACCCCTACATCGCAATCAGCCTCGACGAGGACTACCCGCGGGTCTACTTCACGAGGGAGCGACACCGCTCGAGCCGGATCTACTTCGGGCCGTTCTCGAGCGCCTACAAGGTGCGCGAGACCCTCGGCCTGATCAACAAGATCTTCCCGAGCAGGCCGTGCGAGGGGCCCGAGCCGGGACGCGCCTCGGGCGTCCCGTGCCTCGACTACCACATCAAGCGATGCCTGGCGCCGTGCGTCGACTACATCTCCAAAGCCGACTACCGCGCCCTGATCGACCAGATCATCGCGTTCCTGTCCGGGCGCTATCGCGGGCTGGAGGACGACCTCGAGCGGCAGATGCGCGAGGCGTCGGCCGCCCAAGAGTTCGAGCGCGCGGCGGTGATCCGCAACCGCCTCGCCGCCGTGAGGCACCTGACCGAGCGGCAGCTCGCGTCGAGCGGCACCGTCGGCACGCTCGACGTCATCGGGGTCGCGGCCGAGGACGACCTCGCCAACGTGCAGGTCCTCCAGGTTCGTGACGGGGTCCTGCAGGACCGCCAGTCGTTCTTCCTCGATGTCGCGGGCCCGTCCGAGGACCAGACCCTGATCGAGGAGTTCGCGCGCGAGTACTACTCGCTCGCGATGGCGATCCCCCCGCTCGTTGTGGTCCCCGGCGGGGTCGACGGCAACGGCGTCGAGGCGATGCTGTCCGACCGCAGGGGGGCGGCCGTCGAGGTCCGCGCGGCCGAGCGCGGAGACAAGCGCCGGCTGGCCCAGATGGCGCAGCGCAACGCGGCGCACGCCCTGGGGCAGGAGCGGTTGCGGCACGAGCACTCGCGCGCCGCCCGGCGGGAGGGGCTCGCCCAGCTCGCCGCGGAGCTCGGGCTCGAGGGGCCGCCCGCCCGGATCGAGTGCTTCGACGTCTCGAACCTCGGCGAGAGCCACGCCGTCGCGTCGATGGTCGTGCTCGAGGGGGGGCGACCCGCCTCGTCGCACTACCGGTCGTTCGTGCTCGAGCACGAACGAGCCGACGACTTCGCGAGGATGCGCGAGGCGGTCACGCGTCGCTTCACCCGTCTGGCCGACGACGGCGAGTCCGACCCGTCGTTCTCGGCGCGCCCCGGCCTGGTCGTGATCGACGGCGGCAAGGGCCAGCTCGGTGCCGCCCTGGCAGGGATCGCCGACGCCGGGGTGGAGGGCCTCGTCGTCGTCGGCCTCGCCAAGCGGCTCGAGGAGGTCTACGTGCAGGAGCGCAGCGAGCCGCTCCTGCTCCCGGAGGACTCGCCGGCGCTCCGGGTTCTGCAGCACGCACGGGACGAGGCGCACCGGTTCGCGGTGCGCCACCACCGGCGTCGCCGCGACCGGGGGCTGACGGACTCCGTCCTGGACGAGCTTCCCGGGGTCGGCCCTGCCCGCCGGCGCGCCATCCTCCGCCACTTCGGCTCGGTCGACGCCTTCCTGGCGGCCTCGCGGGGAGAGGTCGAGGCCGTGCCGGGCCTGCCGCCGAAGGTCGCTCGGGAGGTCTGGGACCACCTCCACAAGACCGCGCGCCCGGGCGAGCTCGCGGGCGCCTCCCCGGCCCGCTGACGCGCTGATGGCCCATCCAATCGGTGACGTAGTGTTGAGCCGGATCGGGCCATGGCGGTTGGGCGAGACACCCGCGACGCGCGGGCCCGCCACGGCGCCTCCTCGAGCGAGGTGGTGATGTGAGGCTCACGGTGATCACGGGCATGAGCGGCGCCGGCAAGAGCCAGGCGCTGGGGGCCTTCGAGGACGCCGGGTGGTTCTCGGTCGACAACCTCCCTCCCGGTCTGCTGCCGTCGCTCGCCGATCTGCTGTTGCTCGACGGATCCCCCTTCGAGAGCGCCGCGGTCGTCTGCGACGTGCGCGGGGGCGCGTGGTTCGGGGACCTTGCGGCCGTGCTCGACGAGGTCGCCGAGCGGGTCGAGGTCCAGATCCTCTTCCTCGAGGCCGGCGACGACGATCTCGTTCGGCGCTTCAGCGAGACGCGCCGACCGCATCCGCTCATGGCCGCCGTGACGCTCCCCGAGGCGATCGAGCTCGAGCGCCGGCAGATGGCCGGCATGCGGGAGCGCGCGGACGTCGTCATCGACTCGAGCGGCCTCAGCATCTGGGATCTGCGGCGGGCGGTGTTCGCGGCGATGACCCAGTCGGACGGGCCCCGCCTGCACGTCGACTTCGTCTCCTTCGGCTTCAAGCACGGGCTGCCGCGCGATGCCGACCTCGTCTTCGACGTGCGGTTCCTGCGCAACCCCCACTACGTGCCCGAGCTGGCGCCCCTGACGGGGCTCGACCCCAGGGTCGGGGAGTTCCTCGCCGCGGCGCCGGCCATGCAGCCGTTCCTCGAGCGACTTGAGGCCCTGCTCGACTTCCTGCTTCCGGCCTACGTGGAGGAGGGCAAGAGCCGCGTGTCGGTCGCCTTCGGATGCACCGGTGGCCGGCACCGCAGCGTCGCGCTCGCCGAGATGATGGCCGAGCGCTACCGCCACCAGGGGTACGACGTGAGCGTCTTCCACCGCCACATCGACAAGCCCCACACGGCGGTCGCCGCGCCGGTCGACGCCGACCAGGACGGCACGTGAGCACACGGGCGCGCGTCGCCGCCCTCGGCGGTGGAACCGGCCTCGCCTCGCTGCTGCGGGGGCTCAAGCGGCGCGCGGTCGATCCGACCGCGATCGTCACCGTGACCGACGACGGCGGCTCGTCCGGCCGCCTGCGGCGCGAGCTCGGGATGCTGCCCCCGGGGGACATCCGCAACTGCCTGGTCGCGCTCGCCGACGACGAGTCGCTCATGGGGCGCCTGTTCCAGCACCGCTTCGAGGACGGCGGTCTCACCGGTCACTCGTTCGGGAACCTGTTCCTGGCGGCGATGACGCAGGTCACCGAGCGCTTCGACACGGCGATCGAGGAGAGCTCCCAGGTGCTGAAGATCCGGGGCGACGTGGTCCCCTCGACGCTCACCGACGTCCGGCTGTGGGGAGAGAAGGCGGCGGGTGAGCACCTCGTCGGCGAGACCCGGATCGCGGGCGCCGCCGGCGCGTGCAAGCGGGTCTGGCTCGACCCGGAGCCCGCCGGCCACGGGAAGGCCGTGCAGGCGATCGCCGAGGCCGACCTGGTGGTGCTCGGGCCCGGCAGCCTGTTCACCAGCGTGCTCCCGCACCTGGCGGTTCCGGAGCTGGCCGAGGCCGTCGCGGGGGCTCCGGGCGTGCGCGTGTACGTCTGCAACGTGATGACCCAGCCGGGTGAGACCGACGGGTTCGACGCGGTCGATCACGTCGATGCGATCCTCGCCGCCGCGCCGGGCTCGGTCGACGCGATCGTCGTCCACGACGGGCCCGTCGACCGGGCGACAGCGGATCGGTACGCGGCCGAGGGCCAGGTGTCCGTCGTGGCCGACCACGAGCGCCTCGCGGACCGAGGCGTCACCGTCGTCGGCGGCGACGTCGCCGAGGCCGGCGCGCTCGTCCGGCACGACCCGGAGGCGCTGGCCGGCGTGCTCATGGGTCTGCTCGAGCCGGGCCGCCCGTAGGCGCCGCCGCCGGGTCGGCCGGCTCGCGGCCGTTGCGGCGGCCGGCGAGCCGACCATAGACTCCGCGAGCCGCGCCCGGCGCGATCCGGGCCGGGCCATCCATCTTCCGGTCCTCCAACAAGGAGTCAGTGCTCCCAATGGCCGCACGCGCCATGGCGATCCTGCCGCTCGCCATCGTCATCGGAGTCCTGAGCTACGCATGGACGGAGTTCTCGCTCAACTTCACCTTCCACTGGGTGACGGCGAACGACGACGTCCTGCTCGGGCTCGGGCAGCCTGAGAACTTCCACCTCATCCTTCCCGCCGCATTCATCTCGTGGGGCCTCTTCTTTGCGGCCGGAGGCGACAACGCGGCGTTCGGGAAGATCTTCCTCGCGATCACCATCGGCTCGGTCGCGGCGCTCATCACGATGCCGCTCGCGTTCGAGACCGCCGACATCCCGGACTTCTGGGGGATCGCGCTCTGGGTCGGGATCTTCGGCTTCGTGCTGGTCGCGATCCTGATCGCCGGCGACTGGTACTACGTGGCGGGCACGTTCCCGGCGTTCGCGTCGGTCTTCTTCTGGTGGATCGCCACCGGGCTCGACGGGTGGGTGCCCGGGGATGTCTCGGGGAACGACGCCGGCAAGGACGCGTGGCTCACGGCGCTCGGTGAGGGCGACGTCCTCGGCCTCGGCTCGGGCGCGGCGCTCGGCCTGATCAACACGCCGTGGCCGTGGGTGTGGTTCAACATCTGGATCACCCTGATCTGCGGACTGATCCTCGGGATCGTCAGCGCGAAGGTCGCGGCGGTCATCACCCCGCGGCCGAAGAGCGCCGACGGCTCCTGACGCGACGGTGGCGCGGTGGGCGCTCGAGCGGGGCGCCCACCGCCGCGGCTGACCATTGAAACCGGGGCGTTCGGCCCGCCAAACCCGTGTTAGTGTCGCCCGCTGACCGTGACTGGGAGGCGGAGATGAGCGTACGCGTCGGCATCAATGGATTCGGCAGGATCGGCCGCAACGTATTCAGGGCGGCGACGGCGCGAGACACGGGCCTCCTCCAGCAGCTCGCGCGCGAGGTGTTCGGCGGCGAGATCGAGATCGTCGCCGTCAACGACATCACGGATCCCGAGACGCTCGCCCACCTGCTGCGGTACGACTCGGTCTTCGGGCGGTACCCGGAGCCGGTCGAGGTCGACGGCGACCTGCTGAAGGTGGGTGGCCGCGAGGTCAAGGTCCTCGCCGAGCGCGACCCGGCCAGCCTCCCGTGGGGCGAGCTCGGCGTCGACGTGGTGATCGAGAGCACCGGAATCTTCGCCTCGAAGGACGCCTCGTCCGCGCACCTCGAGGCCGGCGCCAAGAAGGTCATCATCACGGCCCCCGCCAAGGACCCGGACATCACGCTGGTGCTCGGGGTCAACGACGAGGACTACGACCCCTACAGCCACAACGTGATCTCGAACGCGTCGTGCACCACGAACTGCCTCGCGCCGCTGACGAAGGTGCTCCAGGACGCGTTCGGCATCGAGAGCGGCTTCATGACGACGACGCACTCGTACACCAACGATCAGCGCATCCTCGACCTGCCCCACAAGGACCTGCGCCGCGCCCGCGCGGCCGCGGTGTCGATCATCCCGACGTCGACCGGCGCGGCCCGGGCCATCGGCGAGGTCATGCCAGAGCTGAAGGGCAAGCTCGACGGCTTCGCGATGCGGGTGCCGACCCCCGACGGCTCCGTGGTCGACCTGACCGCGCAGGTGTCGCGCGAGACGACGGTCGACGAGGTCAACAGCGTCTTCAAGGAGGCGGCCGAGGCGGGCCCCCTCGAGGGGATCCTCGGCTACAGCGTCGACCCGATCGTGTCGGCCGACGTCGTCGGTGACGATCGGTCGTCGATCTTCGACGCGCCGCTGACGATGGTGAGCGGGAACACGGTGAAGGTCATCTCCTGGTACGACAACGAGTGGGCGTACTCGTGCCGAGTCGCGGAGCTGGCCACGAAGGTCCTCCCGGGCTAGCGCGCTCCGTGGGACTGCGTTCGATCGACGAGCCCGGCCGGGACTGGCGGGGGGCGAGGGTGCTCCTTCGCTCCGACCTGAACGTTCCCCTCGACGGCGGCACGATCACCGACGACACGAGGATCGCGGCGTCGCTGCCGACGATCCGCGCGCTGCTATCGGCGGGGGCCGGTGTTGCGGTCTGCTCCCACCTGGGTCGGCCGAAGGGCCAGCCCAACCCCGATCTGTCGCTCGCGCCGGTGGCGGAGCGACTCGGCTCGCTGCTCGCTCGCGACATCGAGCTGCTCCCCGACTGCATCGGCCCCGAGGTCACGGCGCGCGCTCGCGCGCTCGACGAAGGGGAGCTCGTCGTGCTCGAGAACCTGCGCTTCCACGCGGGTGAGGAGGCGAACGACCCGGACTTCGCCGAGGCCCTGGCCGCCGGGTACACCGACTACGTCGACGACGCCTTCGGCGCGGCGCACCGGGCGCACGCGAGCGTCGTCGGGGTCGCGGAGCGGCTCCCCGCACGAGCGGGGCTGCTGCTGGCGCGAGAGGTCGAGCAGATCGGCTCGCTCATGGCCGACCCGGCGCGGCCGTTCGTCGCGGTGCTCGGGGGCGCGAAGGTCAGCGACAAGCTGCCGCTGATCGAGGCGCTGCTCGAGCGGACCGATCGGATCCTGGTCGGCGGGGCGATGTGCTTCACGTTCATCGCCGCCCTGGGCGACGAGGTCGGCGCCTCCCTCCACGAGGGGCCGGAGGTGCAAGAGCTGGCCCGCGAGCTCATGCGCAAGGCGGTCAACCTCAACTGCGCGATCCAGCTGCCGGTCGACGTCGCGGTCGCGGACAGGTTCGAGGCCGGTGCCGCGCTGCAGATCGTGCCGAGCGACGCCGTGCCGGACGGTTGGATGGGCGTCGACATCGGCCCGAGGACCTCGGCCGAGTTCGCCGAGGTGATCGAGCAGGCGGGGACGGTCTTCTGGAACGGCCCGATGGGGGCGTTCGAGATCCCGGGCTTCGACGACGGGACCCGGGCGGTCGCCGAGGCGCTCGCGAGCGCCGACGGCATCACGCTGGCCGGTGGCGGGGACTCGGCCGCCGCGCTGTCCGCAGTCGGGGTCGAGCCGAGCGCGCTGACACATGTGTCGACCGGCGGTGGCGCCGCGCTCGAGATGATCGAGGGCAAGGTGCTCCCCGGCGTCGCGGTGCTCTCGGAGGCGTGATGGCGAGCCGCATCCCGCTCGTGGCGGGCAACTGGAAGATGCACAAGACGATCCCCGAGGCCCTGGAGTTCTGCGAGGCCTTCGTCGAGCAGATGCCCAGCCCGCCCGCCGGAGTCGAGGTGGCCGTGTGCCCGCCCTTTCCGGCGCTGCACCCGGTTGCGCAACGCCTGCGACGGACCAAGTACTGGGTGGCCGCCCAGGCGGTGCACGAGAGCCTCAGCGGCGCCCACACGGGCGAGGTCTCGGCCCCGATGATCGGCGCAGCGGGTGCGACGGGAACGCTCGTCGGCCACAGCGAGCGGCGGGCCGCCGGCGAGACCGACACCCAGGTCGCCGAGCGGGTGAAGGCCGCGACCGACGCGGATCTTCGCGTGATCATGTGCGTGGGCGAGTCGCTCGAGGTGCGCGAGGCGGGGGAGACCGACGGCTGGCTGACGGCCCAGGTCACGTCTGGCCTCGCCCTGCTCGATCACGCTCGAGAGCAGCAGGTCACGATCGCGTACGAGCCGATCTGGGCGATCGGAACCGGGGTCGTCGCGACGCCGGATCAGGCGCAGGAGGCATGTGCCCATGTGCGCCTCGTCGCCTCCAACTTCGTCGACGGAGCGCGGCTGCGGGTGCTCTACGGCGGGTCGGTGAGCCCCGACAACGCGGGGGAGCTCATGGCGCTCCCGGACGTCGACGGGGCCCTGGTCGGGGGAGCGTCGCTCGACCCCGACAAGTTCGCGCGCATCGTCGAGGCCGCGACGTAGGTCCTCGGCCGTGCAGGCGTTCTTCAAGAACGACGGCTTCAACTTCGAGACGCTGATCGCGCTCGGGTCCGCGCAGTACGGGGCGGCCGACGTCGGCGAGGTGCTGACGGTCGTGGACGGCATCAAGAACGGCGATCACGCCGGCTGGGTCCGCGAATGGCGCACGATGGGCGAACGCGTGCGGCAGGAGGCGGCCGGGGCGACCCACTGGCGCGGGCGCGCCCTTGCCGAGCTGCGGGCCTCGCACTACCTGTCGCTCGCCCAGGCTCACGCCGATGGCGTCGAGGACGACGAGGGCCTCTTCGAGCGGCTCTACGAAGACCACCGCGCAGCCTGGGACGGGTTCGTCGCGAGCTGGCAACCCACGATCCGACCCTTCCAGATCCCGTACGAGGACACGACGCTCGACGCGTGGCTGTTCCGAGCGGCCGAGTCCGACGAGCCCCGCCGGACCCTGGTGTTCAACAACGGGAGCGACGGCCCCGTGACCGCCGCGTGGTTCCAGGGCGTCGCCGAGGCGCTCGCCCGAGGGTGGAACGCGGTCACGTTCGACGGTCCCGGCCAGAACTCGAGCCTGGTCAGGAAGGGCCTCCACTTCCGGCCGGACTGGGAGGCGGTGATCACTCCGGTCGTCGACGCGCTGGCGGCGCGGCCCGAGGTCGACGAGGCGCGGCTGGCGCTGCTCGGCGTGAGCCAGGCCGGCTACTGGGTGCCTCGCTCCCTCGCGTTCGAGCACCGGTTTCGCGCTGGCGTGGCCGACCCGGGCGTGCTCGACGTCTCGGAGGCGCTGACCGCCCACATCGGGCATCTGCGCAAGGCGCTCGAGGCGCACGACAAGAAGCGGTTCGACAGCGAGATGTCGTGGGGGACCCGCTTCTCGGCGAACCTCCGGTACACCGTCAAGTTCCGGTTTCGGCCGTACGGGCTCGAGTCGCCGTTCGACGTCTACACGCGAGCGCTGGAGTTCCGGCTCACCGACGACGTGATCGCCTCGATCAGGACGCCGCTGCTCGTTACCGATCCCGACGACGAGGCGTTCTGGCCGGGGCAACCGCGGGCCCTGTACGAGCGGCTGCCGGGCGAGAAGGACATCGTCCGCTTCGCCGCCGAGGAGGGCGCGGGCTTTCACTGCGAACCGGTCGGAAACGCCCTGCGCGCGCAGCGGATCTTCGACTGGCTGGACGCGAGGGTGCCGGCGGCCTGACCCCCTACGCCACGCGGACGACCGCTCGCAGCTCGTCGGCGTCGGACTCGATCGACACCAGCGCGTGGCCGTGCTCGAAGCACCACGCGGGAAGGTCGACGAGGACCATCGGATCGTCGGCGAGGACCTCGATGAGGTCGCCGGACTCGGCCCGGGCGGCCTCGCGGGCGGTCAGGGTCACCGGCACCGGGCACCGCGTTCCGAGCGCGTCCACCAAACGCATCACCGGCGCGCGCGCTCGGCGTCCGGCGCCAGGGCTCTCAGTCGGGACACCTCCTCGGCGAAGACCGCCGTGGCCACAGCGATCTCCCGCTCGGTGACCTGGTCGTCGAGCGAGAAGAGCACCGACGAGCGGGTCCAGTCTCGGTCGCGACCGATCGCGACCAGCGCGGGCGACTCCTTGCCGGCGTCCTGGGTGCACGCCGACCCCGGGGCCACCGCGACTCCCCTCGCCGCGAGCGCCGCAGCGAGCGACTCGCCGTCGACGCCCCGCGCGGCGACGTGGACGTTGCCGGGCAACCGGCCGGTCCGTGGTCCGTTCAGGACGACCTCCGGCACCTCGAGCAGGCGGCGAGTGAGCTCCTCGCCGAGGTCGGCGAGCGCGCGCTGACGCGCGGGCGCGTCCGTCCGCACGATCGCCGCCGCTGCGCCGAGCGCCGCGATCCCGGGCAGGCACTCGGGCCCCGCGCGCTTTCCGAGCTCCTGTGTCCCGCCGACGATCATCGGCTGCAGGCGCGCGCCCGGACGGACCCACAGCGCGCCGCACCACGGGGGCGCGCCCAGCGGCGGGCCCCCGATGCTCAGCGCGTCGCAGCCGCTCGCCGCGACGTCGATCGGCGCGAGGCCGGCGCTCGCTCCGGCATCGACGTGGACCCGGACGTCGGGTCGGGCCCGGCGCGCCGCCGCGACGATCCGCGCGACGTCCTGGACGACGCCGATGTCCTCGTGTCCGTGGTGGACGGTCAGGAGCGCGGTGTCGGGCCCGACCGCCCGCTCGACGTCGTCCGGGTCGAGCAGTCCGTCCCCGTCGACGCCGAGCTCCCGCACGTCGGCGCCGGATCGCTCGAGGCCCCAGACGGCGCCGCGCACGGCGGCATGCTCGATCGTGGTCGAGACCACCCCGGCCCCGAGGGCCCGATTGGCCCGATGCAGACCGGTCACGGCGAGGGTGCGGGCCTCCGTCGCGCTCGAGACGAAGATGATCGCGTCCGGATCGTCCGCGCCGATGAGCGCCGCGACCTCCTCTCTGGCGCGCGCCAGCGCCTCGGCCGCAGGAATCGCCCACTCGTGCAGCGCCGACGGGCTCGACGGGTCGGTCCCGACGAACGCCGCCATGGCCTGGGCGATCCTCGGGTCGATGCGAGGCGAGGTGACGGCGTCGAGGTACGCCGCGCCGGCGGGGGCGTCTGCGCTCACCAGCCGGCGTCCAGTCTGGTCGCGAGATCGGGTGGGAGCTCGGCGTCGATGATGGCCTGCTGCGCCTCCTCGATGTCGTACTCCTCGCGAACGAGGCGGATGGTGCCGGCGTGCAGGTCGAGGAGCGCCCACGCGGCGCGGGGGTCGCGATCGCGCGGCTGCCCGACGGCGCCCGGGTTGACCAGCCAGGGGCCGTCCTCGAGCGCGAGCGTGGCCTCGCCGCGCCAGAGCCCGCCCTCGACGCCGCCGTCGCCGTCGGATCGCCAGGCGGCGGGGACGTGCGTGTGGCCGTGGAGCATCAGCGCCGTGTCGCTGCTCGCGAGAGCGGCGGCGGCCTGCGGCGCGCTCACGATGTACTCCCAGATCGGATCCCGGGGGCTGCCGTGGACGAGCGAGCCGCCACCTGCGGTCGCGGTCGGCTCCAGCTCGGCGAGGCGCTCAGTGAGATGCGCGGGCACGTCGGCGTGTGCGTGCTCCAGGCCCGCGACCGCGAGCCCCGAGAACTGATCGAGGGGCACGCGGCCCACCAGCCCGAGGTCGTGGTTGCCGGCGATGCAGCGCTCGGCCAGGTCGAGACAGGTCTTCGCGCAGACGGACGGATCCGCGCCGTATCCGACCATGTCGCCGAGGCACCAGATGGTGTCCACGGAGTGGCGCTCCGCCCCCGCGAGCACGGCGGTCAGGGCCTGCTTGTTGCCGTGGACGTCGCTCAGGATCGCGATTCGCAGGTGCCCGCTCCTTGGCTGGCCGTCGCGAGGTCACGGCTACGATAGTCGCGTCGTGCGGCTGCGGCTTCCAACCCGGCGGGGCCCTCGCGCCGCGCTCCTCGCAGCGGCCGGGATCGCGCTCGGTGGTGCGATCGTCGGCGTCCTGCGGTGGCAGCTCTGGAGCTCCGGAGTCCCCGAGGTCAGCGCACCGCCGGTCGACGAGTTCTTCGACTCCAGCCAGCTGTTGCACAACCGCAGCTACCGGAGCGGACTGTGGACGATGGCGATCCTCGCGATCCCGATCGCGCCCCTCGTCGCCTGGGGCGTCGCCGCGACCTCGGCGCGCTGGGCTCCGCGACTCGACCGGCTCGGGCGGGGTCGGGTGCTCGCCGTCGGTGCGGGAGTCGGCGCGGGGCTCGCCGTCGTGATCGCGCTCGCCGAGATCCCGGTTCGCTTGGCTCGATATCTCTGGGGCAGGGACTTCGGGGTGATCACCCAGGAGCCGGGCGCCTGGATCCTCGACGTCGCCAAGGGCACTGGCCTCGAGGCGTTCCTGCTCGGCCTCGTTGGAGTCGCCCTGGCGGCGCTGATGTGGTGGCTCCCGCGCGCCTGGCCGGTCGGCCTGGCGGTGATGATCGCGGCGCTCGTCTTCGGGACCAGCTACGCCGGGCCGGTGTTGCTCGAGCCGGTCTTCCAGCGCACCGCGAGCCTCCAGGACCCCGAGCTGCGCGGCGATGTCGTCCAGCTCGCCGACGACGCGGGCGTGAGCGTGGACGAGGTGCTCGTGAACGACGCCAGCGCCCGCACGACGGCGAGCAACGCCTACGTGTCGGGACTCGGGGGAACCAAGCGGATCGTGATCTACGACACGCTGATCCGCGACGCGCCGCCGGCCGAGGTGCGTGCCGTGGTCGCCCACGAGCTCGCCCACGTCGCTCGCGACCACGTGCTCAAGGGGACGACCTGGGCGGCGGCGCTCGGCGCCCCGGCTGCCCTGCTCATCGCCGCGCTCGTCGGGTGGCGGACCGGCTTTGCCGCCCCCACGCGCGACCGCGCCGGCCGGCTGCTGCTCGCGAGCCGGCTCGCGTGGGCGGCGCTCGGCGCCACCCTCGTGGTGGTCGCGGCGATCCCCCTCGGAAACTGGGTCAGCCGGGCCTACGAGAACGAGGCCGATGCGATCGCCCTGGAGCTGACCGGTGATCCGGCTGCCCAGGTCGCGCTGCATCAGGGGCTGGTGGTGCGAAGCCTCGGCGTGCCCGATCCGCCGAGGTCGGTGCAGTTGCTGCTCGGCAGCCACCCGACGCCGATCGAGCGGATCGGCCGCGCCTCGGCGCAGATCGAGGGAGCGGAGTGAGCCGGCAGCGTTCCGGCAGCCAGATCCAGCTCGTCGCCGTGGGGAAGATCCGGGCGCCCTTCGCCGCGGCGAGCCAGGAGCTCGAGCGGCGGGTCGCCGAGCGACGGTCGCTCAGGGTGGACGAGGTTCCCCAAGGGCGCGGCACCCCGGCCGAGGCGACTCGCCGGGAGGCGCGCAAGATCCGCGAGGTGCTGCTCGAGCGGGCCCACGTCGTGTGCCTCGAGCAGACCGGCCGCGCGTTCGCGTCGAGCGACGACTTCACGCGATGGCTGGGGGCCCGGCTCGAAGTGCCGGTGCCGCTCGCGCTGGTGATCGGAGGCCCGGACGGGCTGGACGCAGAGCTCGCGCGCACGGCCGACGAGCGGCGCTCGCTGGGGCCGCTCACCTTCCCGCACCGGCTGGCGCGGGTCGTGTTGCTCGAGCAGCTCTACCGGGCGATCCTGGCGGCCGACGGACACCCGTACCCGCGGTGACCAGCCGCCGCAGGTAGTCTCGCGATCCGTGTCGACCGGATCCCCGCTCGAGCAGCTCGCAGCCGCGCTTCGACGGCACGCCGCCGACGTGAGCGGCGCCACGCCACCCGACACGCCGCTCGCCCCTCCGGCCGAGCGGGAGATGGGGGACGTCGCGAGCCCGATCGCGATGGCCCTGGCGCGGGGGGCACGGCGGCCGCCGCGAGAGCTGGCCGAGGAGATCGCGGGCGCGCTCGAGGCCGACTCGGCGATCTCGCCCATGCTCGACCGGGTCGAGGTTGCCGGACCGGGCTTTCTCAACCTCGACCTGAGCGTGAGTTTCTTCGCCGATCTCGTCCATTTCATGCGGATCGAGGGGTCCGGGCGCGCCGGCGGGGGCACGACCGAGGCGAAATCGATCCTGCTCGAGTACGTGTCGGCGAACCCGACCGGCCCGCCGCACGTCGGCCACGCTCGACACGCCGCCTACGGGGACAGCCTCGCGCGAATCCTGGGGTTCGCCGGCCACCGGGTCGAGCGGGAGTACTACGTCAACGACTGGGGCCGCCAGATGCGGGCGTTCGGCGCATCGATCGCGTCCGGCTACGCGGCGGCGGCCGGGATCGCGCTGGAGCTGCCCGAGGACGGCTATCGGGGCGACTACGTCGGCGAGCTGGCCCGTGCGATCAGGGCCGAGATCGGGGACCGGTTCGACGGCGTGCTGGCGGACCGCGGCTTCCAGGCGGACGAAGCGCTCGGCTTCTTCGCGCAGCGGGGCGGGGAGCTGATGCTCGAGCGGATCACGGCCGACCTCGCGGCGTTTCGGACCGAGTTCGACACCTTCTTCTCGGAGGCGAGCCTGCACGAGGGGGGCACGGTGGCCGCGGGGGTGGCCGCGCTGCGGGACAGCGGAGACGCCTACGAGGCCGACGGCGCGCTGTGGTTTCGCACCAGCGCCTACGGCGACGAGAAGGACCGCGTGCTCGTGCGCTCGGACGGGGACAGCACCTACCTGGCTGCGGACGTCGCATACCACCTCGGCAAGGCGGCCCGCGACCACGATCGGTTGATCGACGTGCTCGGCGCCGATCACCACGGCTACATCCCGCGGCTCAAGGCCGTCGTCGCCGCCGGCGGGCACGACCCCGAGCGCCTCGAGGTCCAGATCATGCAGCTGGTCAGCCTCGTCGAGCACGGCGAGGCGGCCAAGATGAGCAAGCGGGCGGGCACGATCGTGACGCTCACGGAGCTCCTCGCGGACATCGGCGTCGACGCGGCCCGGTTCTTCCTGGTCCAGCGCAGCCACGACACGGCGTTCGATCTCGACCTCGACCTGGCCCGAGAGCAGAGCCAGGAGAACCCGGTCTACTACGTCCAGTACGCGCATGCGCGCTGCTGCTCGATCCTCGCCGAGGTCAGCGATGTCGCGGCCGACGAGCTGCCGAGCGCGCTCGAGGACTCGGAGCGCGCGCTGGCGCTCCGGCTCGCCGAGTGGCCGACCGCGCTCGGTGAGGCCGAGGAGCGGCGGGCCCCGCACCGCGTCGCGTCGTATCTGATCGACCTCGCGCGCAACTTCCACGCCTTCTACCACCGGTGCCGCGTCAAGGACGAGCCGCCGCCGGTGGCGGCGTTTCGGGCCGACTTGGTGCGGGTCGTTCGCGACACGGTCGCGCTCGGGCTCGACCTGCTCGGAGTGCGCGCTCCCGAGCGGATGTAGGGGCCCGCCCGCGGCGAGCGCCGGCACCCTTCGCGCTCAGCTCTCGGCGCGAGGGAGGCGCGCCGATCGCGGGGAGGATGGCACCGAGCCCTCTGCTAGCGTCACGCACCCGCGCGGGTGTAGCTCAGCTGGTAGAGCGTCGGCTTCCCAAGCCGGATGTCGCGGGTTCGAGTCCCGTCGCCCGCTCTCACGCGCAGCTGCCCGAGCAGATCCAGGAGCACGAGTTGGGGAACGCAGTCGAGAGTCGTGTCGGCGTGACCGTGAAGTCAGGCCGCGGCCAGTGAGTGAGCCCGCACCGGCGACCGAGGCCGAGGTGGAGGACGCGAGCGAGCCGAAGAAGCCGTCCTTTCGCGATCGGCGAGACGAGGGTCGTGCAACGGTCTCGCTCGTCCTCGGGATCGCGGCGCTGTTCCTCGCCTGGGTCCCCATCATCAGCATCGGGCTGGGGTTGGTCGCGATCGGCTTCGGCGCCACCCGGGTGAACTCGCGCTCGCGCATGGTGGCGATCTTCGGGATCGCGCTCGGCGTCGTTGCCGTCGTCCTCAACATCGCGGCGACGATCTTCGTCCTGGGCTGACCGGTCGGGGCGGCGTCCCCGTCTTCGGTTACGCGGCTGGAACGGCGGTTGGGCTCAACTCCGCCCCGCAACTGCCGATACAAGAACCACGCATGGGAATCGCTCGGGACGAGACGCGTGGGGCCAGGAAGGCCGCGGCGGCGGAGGTGGCTCGCCAGCGGACACTCCGTGATGCCGTGCAGCGTGGACGCGTCCGCGAGTGGGCCGACGGCGCCCACGACCCCGAGGTCGAGAGCGAGATCTCCGAGCTGATCTCGGAGGGAATCCTGACGTCCGACGTGTCGCTGGCCGACCAGCGGGCGCGGTGGTTGTACCTCGAGGCGGCCTGGGAGGCGGCCGGTCGGCCGTCCGGCGATGCCGATGCGGCGCGACGGGCGATCGCGCGAGCGCTTCGGCGCTCGTTGCGGACGGACTAGCCCGAGCTCAGGCGGCTCGAGTACGGGCCCCGTACTCGACCCAGATCACGCGCTCCGCCAGCTCCACGGCGTTGGCGGCCGCGCGCTCGAGGCATCGGGAGGCGAGCAGCGCCTGCGTCGCCCACTGGCGCGCCTCCGACGGCAGCCTCCACACGATGTCGTGGACCTCCGTCTGCCGATCGCGAGCCGCTGCCGCCTTCTCGGCCGCGGCCAGCGCCTTGATCGGGTCGGCGTCCCGCGTCGCCGCGGCGGTGGCCCCGAATGCATCGGCGATCGAGTGGCCGCCCTCGACGAGCGCACCTGTCGCGGCGTCGGCGCCGGTCGGCTGCGCCCCTGCGCGCTCGCTGCGCTGCGCGACCTCGACGGCGAGGTCGCCGGTCCGCTCGATCGCGACCGTCGCGACCGTCGCCGCCACCAGGGAGCGCACGTGCGGGGCGTAGGGCAGCTCCCACCGCGTGTGGGCGCCGGCGATGCGCTCGACCAGCCCCCGGCAGCGATCGTCGACCTCGCGATCGGCGTCGGCGACTCGGGCCGCGTCGCTGCCCTCGTCCTGCCACGCCGTCACGGACAGGTCGATCACATACGAGACGTAGACGGCGATCTCGGCGAGATCCCGCCGGATGTCGGTGAGTGCGGTTGCTGGGCTCATCGGGCAGAGGGGCCTGGGGTCTTCAGAATTGTGAACAACGGTAACATTCTGCACGGACGGGGATCGACCGTCGGCGCCGCCGGGACCGGCTCGCTGGACGCAAGGTGCGTGCCCCGGGAATTCCGCGGAGAGGGTAGTGGATCCGTCGACCGGATTCTCGGGTCGGACTACTCGCGGGCCATTACCATGCCCGAACGGAGTCGTGCGGGGGAGAACGCCTTGGCGTTCGTGATCGTGGCGATCGTGGCCGGCGTCATCTCGCTCGCCGGGGCCGCAGTTGCCGGCTACATGGCGGTACTCACGCGGCGGGCGCGCGCGCTTGGCGCCCGCTGGGTCCCCGTGCCCATGACCGGGCGCCAGCTCGATGCGCCGAGCCCGATCGTGCTGGGGGTGTTCTCGGCGGCGTTCGCCGTGCTCGGGGTGCTCCTGATCGCGAGCGCGCTCGCGGGCTGGTGAGCCGGGCCGGCGCTAGGCCGGCCGGATGATCACCCGGGCAGCGAACCGCCCCCAGTCCTGCGAGGCGGGCACGTCGTTGTTGCCACGGATCCCGGGGTGGGGACGCACGTTGCGGCGCTCGCTCGGACCGACGCCGTGCGCGCCGAGTCCGGGAACGTGGGCCGCCGACTCGGTGTTGCGCTCCGCGCCCGCGTCGTAGGCCCTGATCCTGAGGTCGGCCCGCCCGGCCTTGCCGCGCCGAACCGGCAGCGCGTAGTTGTTCTGTCCGACGAACGCGTCGTTCGTCGAGACCAGCATCGTCGCCCAGCTCAGACGCCGCGTGCCGTTGTTCGTCCTGACCCGGAAGGTGACGCGGCCGCCCGGCGCGATTCGCCTGGTGGTGAACACCTGCCGGATGCCGCGGCGGCGCTCGGCCTCGGCCTCGAGTTGCGAGGTGCCCCCGTCCTTGGCCAGCTCCGCGAGCCCCGGGCTCGCGCGGCGCCCGCTTCGCCACAGGTGCCCGCGCTTGTTGCCGACGCTGACGACGAGCGGGGTCAGGCTGTTGGGGGTCGTGTTGACCACCGTGACCTTGTAGTTGAGCGGGGTCGCCGCCATCGCCGAGCTCGCTCCGGCGCTGGCGAGGACGGCGGCAGCGCCGACTCCGGCGAGGATGGTGATGCGTCGCATTCGGGACCCTCCGGGGTTGCTCGGGGCGCGGCCACGGTATCGCGGCCGCCCGCCGATCCGATCCGCTCGGAGTCAGAGTTCAGAGACGCTTAAGCAGGGGGTCCGGGGTCGATGCGAACGGTGAACGGCTCGCGCCCGCCCGCCTCGGAGAACCACGTCATCCCCTCCGCGACGAGGTCGACGGCGATCGCATCCGCGCGAGCGTGCTCGCCGGGGAGTCGAACGTGCGCGGTGAGCTCGACGTGCTGGGCGGGGGCGAGGGCGTCCGGGATCGGCACCCGCTCGAGCTCGATCCGCGGCGTCCCGAGTAGGTGAGGCGCCAATCGCACGGTTCCGACGGTGACGCCCTCGCCGTTGGGTCCGGTCGCCGGCCACCACGCGCGTCCGACGTTCTCGACCCGCAGGCGGCACTCCACCCGGTCGTCGACCCGTCGTGGCGGCGCGAGGAGCGAGAGTCGCCCCGCAAAGCGCGGCGCGGCCGAGCGTGGCCTGCCTCCCGGCGCGTGCGCGACGAACAGGTTCCATCGCGGGGCGAGGGCTCGGCGGACGCCCCGAAGCAGCGCGGGCCACGGGCGACCGGCGGGGATCGCCGGGCCAAGGCTCGCCAGGCGCCGAATGGACACGAACCCGGCCCGCTCGAGCGCGCGCCGCATGGCGCCCGGATCGAACGGCGACTCGAGGGTCTTTCGCTCGTCCATCTCCCTGAGGAGCTCGAGCTCTTCCGGCGAGCCCTCGCGGGGTCGAGGCGCCTCGTGGATCAGCAGCGTTCCGCCCGGTCGCAGTGCCCGACGGGCTCGGGCGAGCGACGCGTGCTCGTCTGCGAGGTGGTGGAGCGCGTCCACCATCACCACCGCGTCGAATCGTGACTGCCAGGGGAGGTCGGTGGCGTGGAGGCAGGCGAACTCGGCGGCGGGCTCGATTCCATACCCCACCGCTGGGTCGATGCCCTCGACTCGGGCGCGGGCGATGGAGAGCATGTCCTCGCAGACATCGACGCCCACCACCCAATAGCCGCAGCGGGCGAGGTACTCGCTGACCCAACCGGGGCCGCAGCCGACATCCAGCACCTGGGCTCGCGGCTCCAGGTCGAGCAGCTCGACCAGGTCGGCGAACAGGCGAAGGCTGATCGCCAGCTCGTGGTTGGGCGGTGCGCGAAACGGCTTGGTCTCGAGGTACGCCCTGCTCGCCGGATCGAGCGCCTCGACGTAGCCCCGGTGCCCGGCGTCGTGGTCGTCACCCCTCGGGGGCAGTCGACTTCCGCCCCAACCGACCTGCCGGAGCCAGTGAACGACCCGTTGCCGGCCTGCGGCTCTCACGCCGGCAACCTCGCGGCCGTCACGATCCGGGCTCAGGGACCCGCTGGGGCTCGCGCGGTCTCGGCCGAGGCGGTTCGTCCGCCGCCGTAGAGGATCCGGTGCGCCGTGGCGGCGAGGAGTCCGATCGGCAGCGGGAGCCAGTACGAGGCCAGCCGGTAGATCAGCGTCGCGACGACGGCGTCACCGGGATTGACGCCCGCCAGCGCGAGCGTCGCCGTCAGGCCGGCCTCCACGAACCCGATTCCACCTGGCGTGATCGGGATCATCCCGAGGATCTGCGCCACCACGAACGCCAGCAGCACCAGCGAGGGGTCGGGGTCGGCGCCGATCGCCACGAGGGCCCCAAGGAGGGTGAGGTAGTCGAACCCCCAGCGCCCGATCGTCGCCAGGAGCGCCTTGGCCCAGCCGCGTCCGAACGTCTTTCGGATCATGTTCCGCTCGCGCAGCATTCGCGCCGGCAGGTACCGGATCGATCGCCGGCCGCGCAGCACTCTGTTGGCGATGCGCTCGGTGATCCAGCCCGTCACGAGCAGGGCGCGGTTGGTGAAGAAGAAGACCGAGCCGATCGCGAACATGACCGCCAGCGCGCCGACGCCGACGAAGATCGTCTGCGAGAGCCCCGGGTCGACCGGCGCGCCGCCGACCAGGGCCGGGAGCGCCAGCACCGGAAGCGCGAACAGCACGGCGACGTTGAGGAGCGAGGACGTCGTCAGCCCGGACGCGATGCGCGCGCCCGGGAACCCGGCGCGGCTCAGCATGCGGAACTGGAGCGCCGCGCCCGCGGCCGCGCCGCCGGGGATGACTCGGCTGAAGGCGTTGCCGGCGAGCTGGGAGGTCACGATCGGCAGCCAGGCGCGAGTCCGGATGGCCAGGCGCTGGAGGGTCCACATCGACGCGAGGCTGGCCGCCTGCAGCCCGACGAGCGTCGCGATCCAGACCGGATCGAGCGCGCGCAGCCTGGGCCAGGACGAGAAGACCTCGGTGAGGCTCGGAAGCAGCAGGTACAGCGCGATGCCGGCGATCGCGAGGTAGATCACGTGCTTGATCAGGGACCGGCGGCTGATCGCGTTCGCCCAGCGGCCGCTCGACCCGCTTCCCTCTGCGAGGGCGTCCGGCGCCTCGCGCGCCTGCGCGTCGTGCACGGACGGGACCGTAGTGATCTCGACCGCGGCCCGACGCCCGCCTCTCAGCAGTCGCCTTAACACTTCCCTAACGGTCACGGCCGTCATTGTCGCGCATTCCCTCGGTTGACCGGATGAACGGCGTCCAGCCCCACGCGACCCGAATGGTCGCCCAGGCGCGACGGAAGGTCGAGCGGGGAGGGGAGATGGCAGATCACGAGCGTGCCTCCGGGGCCCCGGGGGTCGAGGACCAGATGATTCGCGACTGGGCTTCGTCCGGCATTCGGCGGCTGGAGCACCACCTCCTCGTCCAGGCGCGTTTCACCGCCTACCTGCGGTCGATCGAGCGTCGCGCGCCACCCGACCCGGACGCCGCTGACGACGAGGGGTCATGAGCACAGAGGGCTCGACCCGATCGTCACCGACGAGGAGCCGGCGATCGGCCGGACCGGGTCACGATGCCCGAATCCGCGGACCCGCATTGCGGTCCCGCGCGCGGATCTCCAGGATCTGACGAATGGGATCGAGTCGCCGAGAGCCTGCCTGGGTCTGGTACGCCCTGGCAGCGGGGCTGCTGCTCGTGCTGCTCCTGCTCGAGCTGTTCGGGGTGGTCGATGCCCTCGGGCCCTGACCAGGTGTGGGTCCAGGGCCGGGTCACGCTGGAGCCGCGGCCGCGTGGGATCCACCTCGTCACCCGCGAGGTCGTTGCCGGGATGCCGCCGATCGACCGCATCGACGTCGGGTTGGCCCACGTCTTCATCAGGCACACGTCCGCCTCGATCACGCTGAACGAGAATGCGAGCCCCGACGTCCGGACCGATCTCGAGGAGTGGCTTCGGCGGGCGAGCCCCGACGAGACGACCTGGTTTCGCCACGACGACGAAGGCCCGGACGACATGCCGGCCCACGTCAAGGCCGCCCTGATGGGCTCCGCGCTCACGATCCCGATTGCCGACGGTCGCCTGGATCTCGGGACCTGGCAGGGCATCTACCTGTGCGAGCACCGTGTCCGCGGTGGCGCGCGGACGCTCACCGTCACCGCCTTCGGGGCCGCCCGCTGAGGAGGCGCGTGCGCGGCGCCTGAGCCCGGGGGTCGGTGCCTAGACCTCCAGGATCAGCTGCGCGATCCCGAGGTAGATCACGAGCGCCGTCGCGTCGATGATCACCGTGGCGAAGGGGGTGCTGACCAGGGCCGGGTCGGCGCCGAGGCGTTTTGCCAGCAGCGGCAGCAGCGCCGCCACGAGCGTCGCCCAGGTGACGATGAGGGCGAGCGCGATGGCGAGTACCCATGCCAGGCTCGGGTCGAAGAGCGGCCACGCGACGAGGAACGTGACGATCCCCAGGCCGATTCCGATCAGCGCGCCGGTGAGGATCTCGCGCCCGGCGACCCGGGGGAGGTCGCGAAATCGGACTTCGCCGAGCGCGAGCGCGCGCACGACCGTCGTCGCCGCCTGGGAGCCCGCGTTCCCGCCCGTGCCGATCAGGAGCGGCACGAACCACGCGAGCTTCGCAACGCTCTCGAGCGTGTCCTCGAAGCCGGCGAGCACGACCGCGGTCAGCGTGGCGGGGACCATGAGGACCGCGAGCCACGGAAGGCGCGCGCGCACGACCCGCCAGACGGGGTTGGCCAGGTACGGCCGGTCGAGGGGGTTGCTCCCACCTCCGCGCGCGATGTCCTCGCTCTCCTCCTCCTCGAGGATCTCCATCGCGTCGTCGACGGTGATCACTCCGACCAGCCGGTTCTCGAAGTCGACGACGGGCAGCGCGATGAGGTCGGCCTCCTGCATGAGCCGCGACGCGACCTCCTGGTCGGTGTCGACCCGGACGCGAATGACGTCGGCCGTCATCAGCTGTCCGACCCGCTGCTCGGGGTCGGCGAGGATCAGGTCACGAAGCGAGACCACCCCCACCAGGTGCCACTCCTCGTCGGTGACCGGGAGGGCGTAGATCGTCTCGGCGTCGGCTCCCTGCGCGCGCACCCGTCGCATCGCCGTCTCGACGCTGTCCGGGGCGCGCAGGTGCACGAACTCCGGCGACATGATCCGGCCCGCCGACTCGTCTGGGTAGCCGAGCAGGCGCCGGGTCATCTCCTGCTCGTCGGGGCTGAGCCCGGCCATGAGCTGCCGCGCCACCCCGGCGGGGACCTCGTCGATCAGGCGCGCCCGGTCGTCCGGGTCCATCTCCTCGACGAGGCTCCTGACCTCCTCGCTGTCGCGCATCGCCGCGAGCAGCTCCTGCTGAACGCTCCAGTCGAGCGTCTCGAAGACCTTGATCGCGCGCGTCTTCGGGAGCAGGCGAAAGACGACCGCGCCTTCCGACGGCGGCAGCCGGGTGATCGCCTCGGCGACCTCGGTGCGCTTCGCGCGCGTGATCGTTGCGTGCAGCGCGAGCGCGTCGCCCTGTCCGGCGAGCGCCTCGATCTCCTCGGCGCCGGGACGCGCCTCCTTGACCTCGGTCATCTGGCCCCTCCGAGGGGGATCACGGCGGCCGGGCGTGCGGCCCGAATCCGACCGCCGGTCGGGAGGGTACTCCGGCACGTGGGGACGGAATGCCCAGACGACCCGGGACGGAAGCTGCAGGGACCGCTGGTAGGGTGGCCCTCGTGAAGTCTCGAGCTCGTTTCATCGTCGCGATTGCGCTGGCGGTCGGGCTCGGCGGCTGGCTCGCTTGGACGAGCTTCGGTGGCGCACTCGAGACATACGCGTCGCCGGGAGAGCTCGCCGCCGACGGCACGACCTACCGGCTGAACGGCATCGTGCAGCCCGGTGTCACCTCCGATGCCGCCGGGCGCGCGCAGAGCGAGGCCGGGCTGACCTTCGACGTCCGCGACAAGGACAACCCCGGCAAGGTCGTGCGGGTTCAGTACAGCGGGACGGTGCCCGACACGTTCCGCGCCGGTCGGGAGATCGTCGTCACCGGCAAGCTCGAGAACGGGACGTTCGTGGCCGAGCGAAACTCGCTCGTTGCACTCTGCCCGTCGAAGTTCACGGACGATCCGAACCAGACCCTGGCACCGGCCAATCCGCCTCCCGGGCACCCCAGTGCCCCGGGCAAGGCCATGCCGGGCGCAGCTGGCCCCGTATAGCCGACCCGCCGGCGCGACCCGGCCCACGGAGCTGACGTGAGCCTTCTCGGACGGAGCATTCTGATCCTGGCGCTGGCGTGCGCGATCTACGCGCTCGTCGTCGCGCTCAGCTCGCGCTCCGCGCATCGCCGGCGGAACCTCGCCAGCGCTGAGCGCGGCGCCTACGGCTTCTTCGCCCTCATCTCCGCGGCGATGGGGGTGATGTGGTTCGCGCTCACCACGGATCACTTCGAGCTGCGGAACGTCGCCGAATACACGTCGAGCACCCTCGGCTTCCAGTTCAAGCTCTCGGCGCTATGGGCGTCTCAGGCCGGCTCGCTGCTGCTCTGGGCGTGGATCCTCTCCGCCTTCTCGGCGCTCGTCGTCTGGCAGAACCGGGACAAGCACCGCGAGCTGATGCCCGTCGTGATCGCGGTCCTGATGGCCATCGGGATCTTCTTCACGATCCTGCTCAGCTTCGTCACGAGCCCGTTCGAGGCGCTGGCGCTCGTGCCCGAGGAGGGTCGCGGCCTCAATCCGCTGCTGCAGAACCCCTACATGGTGAGCCACCCGCCCCTGCTCTATCTCGGGTACGTGGGGCTCGCCATCCCGTTCGCGTTCGCGATCGCCGCGCTCGTGACCGGGCGCCTCGACGCGTCTTGGATCACGGCGATCCGCAAGTGGACCGTCGTGGCGTGGCTGTTCCTCGGCGTCGGGATCCTGCTCGGATCCCGCTGGGCGTACGAGGAGCTCGGCTGGGGCGGCTACTGGGCCTGGGATCCCGTCGAGAACGCGGCGTTCATGCCGTGGCTCGTCGCGACCGCCTTCATCCACTCGGTGATGGTCCAGGAGCGGCGGGGGATGCTCCGCGTCTGGAACATGATCCTCGTCGTCCTGACGTTCTCGCTGGCGCTGTTCGGGACGTTCCTCACTCGGTCCGGTGTCGTCGCGTCCGTGCACGCGTTCGGCGAGTCGACGCTCGGTCCGTGGTTCCTGGCGTTCATCGCCGTTGTCCTGACGGTCAGCGCGGCGCTGATCGTCTACCGCCTTCCGATGCTGCGCAGCAGGCACTCGCTCGAGAGCTACGTCAGCCGGGAGGGGATCTTCCTCTTCAACAATCTGCTCCTCGTCGGGCTCGCCTTCGCCGTCTTCTGGGGCACCGTGTTCCCGATTCTGTCGGAGGCCGCTCGGGGCACCCGGATCACGGTCGGCCAGGGGTACTACGACCAGGTCGCCGTTCCCATCGGGCTCGCGATCCTCGTCCTCACCGGCGTCGGCCCGCTGATCCCGTGGCGCAAGGCGTCGCTGCGACAGCTGTGGGGGAAGTTCTGGTGGCCGATCGCGATCGCGATCGTCGTCGGGTTCGGCCTGCTCGCGTTCACCGACGCGTGGGACAGCCCGCTCGCGGCCGGCGTCTTCATGGCGGCCGCCTTCGTGGTGTGCTCGGTGGGGGGCGAGTTCTGGCGCGGAATGAAGGTCCGCCATGCCCTCGGTGGGATCTCGTGGCCAGGGGCGCTCGCCTCGATCGTGTCCCGCAACCGGCGCCGCTACGGCGGGTACATCGTCCACATCGGCGTCGCGGTCCTGTTCGTGGGCCTCGCCGGATCGTCCGCGTTCGCCTCGCAGGGGGACTTCTCGCTGCAGCGGGGGGAGATCGGGGAGGTCGACGGATACCAGTTCCGCTACGAGGAGGCATCGCGCGGCGCGGACGAGCACGCCGGCACGGTGAGCGTGAAGCTCGGGGTGTTCAAGGACGGCGATCGCATCGGCACGATGGACCCGTCGGTGCGGTTCTTCTTCGCCGACGAGCAGCGCTCGACGGAGGTCGCGGTCGACTCGGGTCCGACGCGCGATCTCTACATCGTCCTGGCGGGTCTCACCGAGGACGGCACGGCCCGATTCTCGGTCTTCGTGAATCCGCTCGTCTCGTGGATCTGGACCTCCTGCCTGCTCATCGTCATCGGCGGCCTGATCGGCATCTGGCCGAGCGGCGTCATGCGCCGCGTGACCCAGAGCGTGCGCGCGCCGGCTGACGACAAGGCAGCGGCGAACCCGTAGTGGACGTGACGATTGTCCTGGTCGCGGCGGCGCTCGCGGTGGGCGTCGGGATCGCGGTGGCGTGGCCGCTCCTGCGGCGAAGCGATTCCGGAGACGGCGCGGCTCCCACTGGTCGGCGGGCGCGGCTCGAGGAGCAGCTCGAGGTGTCGCTGGAGGCGATTCGGGAGATCGAGCAGGACCACCGGTCCGGTGGCCTGTCCGACGAGGACTTCGAGACGCTCAACCGCGACGAGCGCACGCGGGCCGTTGCGCTCATGCGGCGGCTGGACGCGCTCGGGGCCGACTCCCGGCCGACCGCGTCCGAGACCGCCGAGACGGCCGCGCCCGAGGCGTCCGCGGACGCCCCCGATCGCGAGCGGAAGTAGACCCCGCGAAAGCCGCTCGTTGCAGGTCAAACCCGGCAGGCTTGGGCTCGCCGAGGCCGCTAGTACTGTTGCGCCCGCCCAGATCGTCCCCGCCCCGTGATTTGCCGGAGGCGCACCGTCCTGCACGTTCGATCACGAATCAGGGCCCGTGGTGTTGCGCTCGTCGCCGCGGCCTCCATTGGTCTTGGCGCAGCCATCGTCGGTGGGATCGCCGCCAACGAAGGCTTCGCGCAGTCCGCCTCCGAGCAGAAGGAGGACGTCGACGAGCGCCTGCGCCGGGCGGAGGCTCGCCTCGGCAACGCGCGGTCCCGCGAGCAGGTGCTGACCGGTCAGGTCCAGGCCTTCAACGAGGACATCCGGGCGCTCGAGGTCGAGCTCGCACCGCTCCGCTCTCGCCGTGAGGCGGCCGAGGCGCGGGCGGCGCAGCTCGAGGAGCGCCTGAACGCGCTCACCGAGCGGCTCGAGATCGAGAAGCAGCGGCTGGCCGAGGCGGAGGACACGCTGGTCGAGCGGCGGGTGCTCCTCGCGCAGCGGCTGCGGGACGTCTACATCCGTGGCGAGCCGGATCCGATCCTGGTCCTGATCGAGTCCGACAGCGTCACCGGAGCCATCGAGTCCGTCGAGGCGCTCGAGCGCGTCGTCGAGACCGACCGCAAGCTCGTCGGCTCGGTGGAGCGGTATCGGGACGAGTCGGAGCGCACGAAGGAGCTGATCGCGCGGGTGCGCGCCGATGTCGCCGTGGCCGAGAGAGAGGCCGAGCAGGCCGCCGCCGAGGCCCGCGCCGCCGCGGCGGACCTCGAGCGGCAGGTGTCGGTCAAGGATCGCCTCCGCGACGGGCGCAGGCAGCTGCTCTCCCAGGCCCGCGGGACCCGGGAGAACATCGAGGCCGAGGCCCGCGATCTGCAGCGTCGATCCGCGGCGCTGGGCGCGAAGATCGTCGCCGCCCAGGGCCAGCAGGCGACGCAGGTCGCGCCGACCGGCCCGGCTCCGTCGACGGGTCCGGCGAGCTCCGCGGGATTCATCTGGCCGGTCAACGGCACGCTCACCTCGGGATTCGGCCCGCGCTGGGGGCGCATGCACGAGGGCATCGACATCGCGGGCGGGAGCGGGACGCCGATCGCGGCCGTGGCAGCGGGAACCGTGATCCTGGCCGGTTGGCAGGGGGGCTACGGGCAGATCGTCGTGCTGGACCACGGAGGCGGGATCTCGACCGCCTACGCCCACCTCTCGAGCATCGGCGTGAGCGTGGGGCAGTCGGTGAGCCAGGGCACGAGCGTCGGCGGCATGGGCACGACCGGCAACTCGACGGGCGTCCACCTGCACTTCGAGGTGCGGGTGAACGGCGGCGCCGTCAACCCGCTCGGCTACCTGTAGGCAGCCGGCCCACCGTCACTCGACGGTGTACTCGAACTCCGCGAACGTCTTGATCGTCGAGCCGGTCTCGGGGAGGGTCGCGAGGTCGGTGACCGGGCCGTTCACCGGGTCCCAGTCGAGGACCCCGTTCTGGTTCGAGTCCACGTGCGGCTCCGCGAACAGCGTCCCCGTCGCCGCGAGCGGGGGATCGAGCGCCACCGCGACGTCCGACGAGACCCCGGCCGGGAGCAGCTCCGACACCCCGATGACCTGACCGAGCTCGCCGATCACCTCGGTGGTCGGGTCGAGGACGAGCACGAACCCGGGCGCGGGGAGGTCGACCTCGTCGACGGTCACCTGGCTCCCGTCGCCGGACTGGGGCGAGACGACGATGCTCGCGGGGGAGTTGGCGACGATGCCGCCGAGCTCGTCCGTGGTCGTGCCATCGGTCTCGACGGTCGCCTCGACCTCGGTCGTCGCCTCCGGGTCGTCGCCCGAGTCGCTCGAGCCGCCACACGCGGCTCCCGCGAGCACGGCCGCGCCGAGCGCGGCGGCCAGGGCGCCCATGACGATCCTGCGCCTCATCGGGTCTCCTTCGGTCGCTCGATCCCCGATCCGGTCGGGAGGCTACCGTGGACCATGGATCCAGGAGCTGCCGGGCAACGACCGCCGCTGTTCCGCGACCGCGCGGAGGCCGGCCGGCGGCTCGCCGAGGCGATCTCGGCCCGAGCCCCCGAGGTGAACGTGGTGTATGGGCTCGCCCGTGGTGGCGTCCCGGTCGCGGCCGAGGTCGCGCGGGTGCACGGCGTGGAGCTCGACGCCGTGGCGGTGCGCAAGATCGGCCATCCGCTGCAGCCCGAGCTCGCGCTCGGGGCCGTGGCGGCGAACGGGCCCCCGGTTGTGCGGCTGGCGGGGCGCGAGGACCGCGTGCTCGAAGCATCGATTCGCGATCTCGTCGAGCTTCGGCGGACCGAGGCGGCCGAGCTCGACGCTCGGCTGCACGCGAGGGCGGATCCGATCGACCCGCGCGGCCGGGTGTGTGTGCTCGTCGACGACGGCCTCGCGACGGGGTCGACGATGGTGGCCGCATGCCGGTGGGCCCGTGCGGCGGGTGCCGATGGGGTGGTGGTTGGTGTGCCCGTCTCGTCGGTGGACGGCGCCCGCGAGCTGCGTGAGGAGGCCGACGCGGTCGTCTGCGTCGTCGAGGCGCTGCACTTTCGGGCGGTCAGCGTGTGGTACGAGCGGTTCGACCAGGTGCCCGAGGCCGAGGTCGAGCGGCTGCTCGCGGCCTCACGGGGCGGCTGAGCCGGCCAGCTCCTTCGCTCGGGCGAGCACCTCGTCGATCATCGGCGGCGTCAGCCGGCCGGTGAACGTGTTCTGCTGGCTGGGGTGGAAGCACCCGAGGAGCGTCCGGCCGGCGACCTCGACCTCGGCGCCATGACCGAATCGCGGCTTGGGGCGCACCGGGCCGAGGATGCGCAGCACGGCGTCCCAGGCCAGCCCCCCGAGCGCGACCAGGACGCTCGCGTCGGCGCAGAGCGCGAGCTCTCGCTCCAGATAGCCCGCACAGTTGCGCCGCTCGGCCGGTGTCGGCTTGTTCGCGGGCGGCGCGCAGCGGACCGTCGCCGTGATCCGGCATCCGATCAGCTCCAGCCCGTCGTCGAGCCCGGTCGCCTCGGCCTGGTTCGCCATCCCGACCCGATGGAGCGAGGCGTAGAGGAAGTCCCCGCTTCGGTCGCCCGTGAACATGCGGCCCGTCCGATTCGCGCCGTGGGCGGCGGGTGCCAGCCCGACGATGAGGACGAGCGGATGGGTGTCACCGAAGCTCGGCACCGGACGCCCCCAGTAGGCCTGGCCGACGAACGCGCGGCGCGGGTTCGCCGCGACCTCCTCGCGCCAGGCCACCAGCCGGGCGCACCGCCGGCAGCCGACGACCTCGGCGTCGAGCTCCGACAGCCCGCTCACGGGGCGGCCAGGCTCGCCGCGAGGAAGTTCACCGTCTCCTCCTGCACGAGCGGATCGTGCTGGAGGCTGTGGTGGCTGCCGCCCATCGCGATCCGCAGCCGGCGAGGCGGGGGCGAGGCGTTTGCGAGGGCGAACGTGCCAGCCCAGTGGACCTGCTCGTCGCCACGAGCGTGCCAGTAGCCGCGGGCCACGCCCGGGCGCAGCGGGCGCTCGCCGAGCTCGCCGAACGTCGCCGGCCAGCTCTCGCCGAGCCGGCGGGACAGCCCGCCGGCGGTCGCCGGGCAGATCGCGACGACGGCACGGACGGCCGGACGACGCTCCGCCGCGTGCAGCGCCAGGAAGCCGCCGAGCGAGGAGCCTCGCAGCCCGATGCGGTCGTGGCCCGCACCCTCGAGCAGACCGACAGCCGCCAGCACGTCGTCCAGGATGCCCGGGCCGAGCGCGCCGGCGCTCTGGCCGTGACCGCGCAGGTCGACCGCCACGACCGCGAGTCCCCGGTCGGCGGCGAGCGCGGCGAAGTCGAGGTGGTTCTCCTTGCGGCTGCCGAGGCCGTGCACCACGACGACTCCGGGGGCACCCCGGGGCGCCGGCAGATGGCAGGCGGCGAGCTCGGTTCCGTCCGCCGCCGCGACTCGGACGTTCGTCGACTCCATGACGTGCGGCACAGTAGCGGCGATTTGGTAGCGTCCGCGGGCTGATGAGCCCATCGCAAGAGGCGCCGCTGGCGCGCCCGGAGCCGGCATCTGCCGCGGGGGTCTCGGCCTACGCGCAGGTGCTTCCGTCATCAGCCGAGATCGGCCCCGACGGGCACCTGGCGATCGGAGGCTGCGACCTGGCCGAGCTGGCGGACGCCCACGGCACCCCGCTGGTCGTCTACGACGAGGGGCACCTGCGGCGCACCGCGCACGACTTCGCCGACGCCATGTCGCGGCACGCGCCCGGCGGGGAGGTCGTCTACGCCAGCAAGGCCTACTGGGGTCTCGCGATGCTGCGCGTCGTGCACGAGGCCGGTCTGGCGGTCGACGTGGCCTCCGGAGGGGAGCTGCACGCGGCCCTCGCTGCGGGCGTGCCCGCCGACCGCATCTACATGCACGGGAACAACAAGGACGAGCGGGAGATCGAGGAGCTGCTTGCAGCCCGGGTCGGCGCGGTCGTCCTGGACGGGTTCGACGAGCTCGATCGTCTCGAGCGCGCCGCCGCGGCTCGGGGCGTGACGCAGCGGGTGCTGGTGCGGGTGACCCCCGGTGTCTCGGGAGACACGCACGAGTACATCTCGACCGGGCAGGTCGACTCGAAGTTCGGCTTCCCGCTCGCGAGCGGCGACGCGGCTGCGGCCATCGAGCGCGTGCGCGAGTCGCCGAGCCTCGAGCTGGGCGGGCTGCACGTCCACATCGGCTCGCAGCTGCTCGATCTGTCGGGCTTCCCCTCGGCGGCGGCGGTCCTCGCCCGGCTCGCGCGCGAGGTCGGGGCCGAGGACCTCGGGCTGATCAACATGGGCGGTGGTCTCGGCGTCGCGTACACCCGCGACCAGCGTCCGCCGAGCATCGACGAGTTCGTCGCCACGGTCGTCGAGGCGGTACGGGCCGCGTGGTCGGCCGAGGGAATCCCGATGCCGAGGCTCGCGATCGAGCCGGGGCGCGCCGTGGTCGCCAGGGCCGGTGTGACGGTCTACCGGGTTGGAGGGGTCAAGGACATCCCCGGCGTTCGGCGGTATGTGAGCGTCGACGGCGGCATGAGCGACCTGCTGCGCCCGATGCTCTACGGGGCGACCTACGAGGCCCTGCGGGTCACGCGGCCGGCCGACGAGCCGGTCGAGCCGGTTCGCCTGGTCGGCAAGCACTGCGAGAGCGGCGACGTCTTGA
The DNA here is from genome assembly GCA_028285405.1 of Thermoleophilia bacterium. GTDB lineage: Bacteria > Actinomycetota > Thermoleophilia > Miltoncostaeales > Miltoncostaeaceae > JANQPH01. Next base: position 84,330 of record JANQPH010000032.1, on the reverse strand, counting down.
TCAGCGAGGCGCACCTGCCCGAGGTGGCTGCCGGGGATCTGATCTGCCTGCCCGCGACGGGGGCCTACGGGGTCGCGATGGCGTCGAACTACAACGGCGTGCCGCGCCCGGCCGTGGTGTTCGTCGACGAGGGGCACGCGCGCGTGGTCGCCCGCAGAGAGACCTACGCCGACCTGCTCAGTCGCGAGCTGTGAGCGCTCCGGTCCGGATCGGGCTGCTCGGCTGCGGAACCGTCGGGCAGGCCTTCGTGCAGGCGATCACCGAGGGTGGGCCCACGATCGAGCGGGCGTCCGGCCATCGGCTCGAGGCCGGTCCCATCCTCGTCCGCGACCCGACCCGCCCGCGCCCGGGCGTCGATCCCGCGCTGCTTACGACCGACCCGGAGGACGTGCTCGCCGATCCGGAGGTCGGCATGGTCGTCGAGCTCATGGGCGGCGTGGATCCGACCAGCGGCTTCGTGCGCCGGGCGCTCGAGTCCGGTCGCCCGGTGGTCACCGCCAACAAGCAGCTGCTCTCGCGGGAGGGCGACGCGCTGCTCGAGCTGGCGGCCACCGCGGGAACCGAGCTGCGGTTCGAGGCCGCCGCCGGCGGCGCGATCCCGGTGATCAAGGTTCTGCGCGAGTCGCTGCTGGCCGCGGAGATCGACCGGCTCACGGGGATCGTCAACGGCACCACCAACTTCGTCCTGACGCGGATGCGGCGGGCGGGTCTCGACTACGAGGCGGCGCTGGCGCTGGCCCAGGAGCTGGGCTACGCGGAGGCCGACCCGACCGAGGACGTCGGCGGCGCCGACGCCGCGGCGAAGATCGCGATCCTCAGCTCGATCGCGTTCCACACCCGGGTGCGCTTCGGCGACGTCCCGTTCGAGGGGATCGACGGCCTGCACGCCGAGGACGTCGAGATCGCGGACGGTCTCGGCTTCGCGGTGAAGCTCCTGGGGGTCGCGGAGCTGGTCGACGGCGCCGTCTCGGCGCGGGTGTTCCCGGCGCTCGTCCCCCACGGTCACCGGCTGGCGTCGGTCGAGGGCGCGGACAACGCCGTGCTGCTCGAGTCGCCGGGGGCCGGGGAGATCATGCTGGTCGGGCCCGGCGCGGGCGGGAGCGAGACGGCATCGGCGGTGCTCGCGGACGTGCTCTCGATCCTCGGCACGCAGCGCGGGTCGTTCCTGCACAACGCGCTCGCCGATGCGGGCCGGCCGATCGCGCCGCCCGGAGCGCTTCGAAGCGCGTTCTACATGCGCCTGTCGGTTCGGGACCGGCCGGGGGTGCTCGCCCGCGTCGCCTCGGCGCTCGCCGACGGAGAGCTGTCGATTGAGACCGTGCTCCAGCAGGGCCAGGGCGACGCCGCTCGCCTCGTGATGATCCTCCATGAGGGGCGCGAGGAGCGCATGCGGGCCGCGGTCGAGCGGATCAGCGGACTCGAGGACGTGCGCGAGCCCCCGGTGGTGCTGCACGTCATCGGCAACGGCGACGGCCGCTGAGCCGTGTCCATCATCGAGCGCTATCGGGAGTTCCTGCCGCTCCCGGACGGAGAGCCCATCGTCACGCTGGGCGAGGGGGGGACGCCGCTGGTGCCGCTCCCCGGCCTCTCGGAGCGCCTCGGCGTCGACGTCCGGGTCAAGCTCGAGGGCTCGAATCCGACCGGCAGCTTCAAGGACCGGGGGATGTGCGTCGCCGTCTCGAAGGCCATGCAGGAGGGGGCTGCCGCGGTCGTCTGCGCCTCGACCGGGAACACCAGCGCGTCCGCCGCCGCCTATGCGGCCCGCGCCGGGCTGCGCGCCGCCGTGCTCGTGCCGGAGGGTCGGATCGCGCGCGGCAAGCTCGCCCAGGCCCTCGTCCACGGCGCACGCGTGGTCGCGATCGACGGGAGCTTCGACGAGGCGCTCGACATCGTCCGGGTGCTCGTCGACCGGCACAAGATCGCGCTCGTCAACAGCCTCAACCCCTTCCGCCTGGAGGGGCAGAAGACCGGCGCGTTCGAGATCTGCGACGAGCTCGGCCGTGCGCCCGACGTCCTCTGCATTCCCGTGGGCAACGCCGGGAACGTCAGCGCGTACTCGATGGGCTTCACCGAGTACCACCAGCGTGAGCGGGCCCCGAAGGTACCTCGGCTCTACGGATTCCAGGCGGCCGGCGCGGCGCCGCTCGTGAGCGGTCACCCGGTCGAGCGGCCCGAGACCGTCGCCACGGCAATCCGCATCGGAAAGCCCGCGCGCGGCGAGCAGGCGCTCTCGGCGATGAACGACTCGGGGGGCGGGGTCGCCGCGGTCACCGACGCCGAGATCCTCGACGCGTATCGCCTGCTGGCCCGCACCGAGGGGATCTTCTGCGAGCCCGCCTCGGCCGCCTCGGTCGCGGGGCTGATCGCCCGAGTGGGCTCGGGTGATATCTCGCCTGGAGAGCTGGTCGTCTGTGTCCTGACCGGAACCGGCCTGAAGGACCCGGACCTCGCCTCGGCGGGATCCGAAGGGCTGATCCGGCTCCCTGCCGACTACGACGCAATCGAAGATGCCATCCTCAGCTGACGCACTCATCGTGAGCGCCCCGGCCTCCTCGGCGAACCTGGGCCCCGGTTTCGACACCCTCGCCGTCGCGCTCGACCTCTCGAACGCCGTGGTCGTGACCCAGCGGCCGGGCCCGCTCGAGGTCCGAGTCGTCGGCGAAGGCGAGGGCGAGCTTCCCGAGGACGGGACCAACCTCGTCTGCGAGGCGATCGCCGAAGGGTTGGGCGATCTCGACGGGCTGTCGATCGAGTGCCGCAACCGGATCCCGCTCGGCCGGGGGCTCGGCTCCTCCGCCGCGGCGGTCTGCGCGGGCCTCGTCGCGGCGAATGCCCTCGGTCGGCTGCGCTGGTCGCCGGACGAGATCCTCGCGCGCGCGGCGCAGCTCGAGGGGCATGCCGACAACGCTGCCGCCTGTCTGACCGGCGGGCTCGTCGCGGTGACACCGGGTCCACAGGTTCGCGTGCTCGGCCCCCCCGAGGACCTGGCGTTCGTCGTGGCCGTCCCGAGCGTGCGCGTCTCGACCGACGACGCGCGCGGCGCGCTTCCCGACGGCGTTCCGCTGCCGGTCGTCGCCACCACTCTCTCCCGGGCGGTCGGCCTGACGCTGGCGCTCGCGGACGGCCGCCTCGAGGATCTTCCGCCGCTGCTGGCGGACGACGTCCACGAGCCGTCGCGGCAGACGCTCGTGCCGGGGATCGGCGAGATGCGGGCGCTCAGCGGCGAGGGTGGATGCCTGGGCGTGACGATCTCGGGCTCGGGCCCGAGCGCGTTGCTGTGGTGCCGCGTCGAGGACGCCGACGAGCTCGCCGTCCGGGCGACGGCGGCGCTCGAGCAGGCCGGGATCGACTCCGAGGTGAAGGTGCGCCGGCCGAGCGCGACCGGGGTCAGGGCGCGCTGGGGCGGCAGCGAGGCGAGCCGCCTCGCCAAGGCCGTGGGGTAGACGGTGCCGACGCCGGCTTCGGCCCCCCCGCCGGTCGCATCGTGGCGGCACGCGCGGGGTGTGATCGACTGCAGGCGCTCGCGCATCGTGGGGATCCTCAACAGCACGCCCGACTCGTTCAGCGACCCGGCGGGCTCGGCCCGGCTCGACGAGCTGGTCTCGAGGGGCATCCAGCTCGCGGCCGCCGGCGCCGACATCGTCGAGGTAGGGGGCCAGACGCTGCGCGACACGCCGGCGATCTCCCCGGCCGAGGAGGCCCACCGCGTCGTGCCGGTCATCGAGCGGCTGCACACCGAGCTGGACGTGCCGATCGCGATCGACACGTTCACCCCGGAGGTCGCGAGCGAGGCGCTCGGTGCCGGCGCGTCCATCCTGAACGACCCCACCGGGCTGCGGAGCCGGGAGATGGCGACGATCGCCGCGGGCGCCGGCGCCGGGGTCGTGCTGACGCATTTCTTCGGTCCGCCCAAGCGGCGCCCCGCGTTCTACGCGTCGACCGACCCCGTTGCGCACGTGTCCGCGTGGGCGCTCGAGGCCATCGACGGCGCGGGCGAGGCGGGAATCCGGCCGGAGCAGGTGGTCGTCGATCCAGGAATCGGGCTCGGTACGTCTCCGTACCAGGATCTCGAGGTGCTCCGTCGCCTGGAGGAGCTTGCGGGACTGGGTCGCCCCGTCTTCCTCCCGATCAGCAACAAGAAGGTGCTCGGCTCGATCACGGGCGCGTCCGCGTCGCGGCGCGTGGCGGGGACGGCTGCCGGGATCGTGTGGGGCGTCCTCGCCGGGGCCAGGATCTTCCGCGTCCACGATGTCGGCTTCATGCGGGATGTGATCCTCGTCGCCGAGGCGCTCGCAACGGGCCGGCCACGCACCTGGCATCACCTGCCCGGGTGAGGGGCGGGCGGCACCGGTGGCCGGCCGGTCATCCTGCTCGGATGCTTGACTGCAAGTGGACACCCGAGCGCTCAGAGGTGCTGGGCGGGTGTGAGGAGGAGCGATGAGCGACGACCCCGACTTCCCGTTCAACTTCGCCTTCGGTGAGGGCGCCGGTGACGAGTTCAAGGAGCGGCTCAAGGAGCTGATGCGAGCGCAGCGGGATGCCCTCGAGGAGATGCAGCAGGAGTCCGGTGGGCAGCTCGGGGCCGTCGACCGCTGGCAGATCATCCAGCAGGCGGTGATCCTTGCCACCGCCGGGATGCGGGCCATGGAGCCCCGGCCGGATCCGGATCAGGCGGCCGATGCCATGGGCCTCATGTTCGCCCGTGCGATGACCGCCCTCCAAGGGGCGCTTCGGCCGAGTCCGTAGGCCCGCGGGCCAGCCTAGGGGGTGGGGCGCCCCTGCTGTCGGGCGTGCCGTTGGCTGGGGCGCTCGCCCGCCGACCACCGCTCCCATCTGGTCGCGTGACCGTTGCGCTCGTCGCCCTCACCGCGGAGGCGAACCTCGAACTTCGCTCCGGCGAGCGCGTCGCTGGCGTCGGACACGACCTCTCGCAGCTGTGACACCTCGGCGCCGAGCCGCTCGAGCTCGGCGTGGGTGCGACGCCAGCCGGCCTCCATGACCTCGAGGAGCACCTCCAGGTCCTGAACCAGGGCCGTCCGCTCGCGCGCCGCATCGGCCTCGAACTCCTCGCGCAGCCGGGCGATGTCGTCTCGCGCCGGGATCGGCTCGGCGGACGCCCGCACGCGGGCGAGCTCGTCCTCCATGCGCCGAACCGCTGCCAGCACGTCTCGGGGGTCGTCGGCCCTCACGTCAGGCGTGCCCGATGACCCGAGTGGCGGGCCAGAGGCCCGCCGAACCCGAGCACGCGTCCCTTGCGGGAAGCACCGTTTCCTCAGCCACCATCTTGGAATCCGAGCCTAGAGATGGCCTCGGCCGGCTCTTCTCGGAGCGCTCCAACGCGGAGGCGTTCGCGACGGATGGCGCGCGGATCGTGCCGCATGGGGGTCTGACCCGGGTCGGGGGTGTCAGGAGCGGCCGGGCTGCCCGGCCGCTCGGCGTCCGTCGGGCCAGGCTGAGGTCGTGTTCGGGCTCGACATCGGCACGACGGCGCCGTGCTGGGGCGACATCCACCACGCGGACGGGCCGAGGCTGCTCAGCCGATGCCACGTCGCCTCTGGGCGCCTGGCCAGGACGATCGGCCTGCTCGCGACGTCCGAGCTGCCGCCCGAGGGCGGCCTCCTGATTCCGGGATGTCGCAGCGTCCACACCGTCGGCATGCGCCAGCGAATCGCCTGTGTCTGGCTCGGAGACGGGGGCCGGGTGGTTCGCGTCGACGGACAGGTGGCCCCGTGGCGGCTCGCCGGATGCCGCCACGCGAGGGCGGTCGTCGAGGTGGCCCCGGGGGTGGCGGTGCGCCGCGGCGACGTCCTGTGCGCCTCGAGCGCGGCGATTCGACGTGCTCTGGGCCGAGATGTGGACGAGAAGTGCGCAAATTGCGGAGAGCGCGTGTCGAGGAAGGGGGGAGAAACCGATCCGCCCAACCCTCATACCCGCGACGGCCGGAACGGCCCGGCGGACGAACGACGAGGGGGAGGCCGATGACGGGTGTGCTCGGCGAGATGGCGCCGACGGTGTTGGTGGTCGACTCCGACCGTGAGGTGCTGAAGGACCTGCAGCGAAATCTCCGGCACGACGGCTTCGAGCCGCTCGTCGCCGCCACGGGCGAGGAGGCGCTTCGGGTCCTCCGAGAGGCCCCGCCCGACATCGCGCTGGTCGAGCAGGAGCTGCCAGCGATGAGCGGACTCGAACTGCTCGGGACGGTGCGCGAGGGCAGGGTGGAGGACGCATGGGACGCCGGGATGCCCGTGGTGCTCTCGGCCGCCGCGCCGACACCGCACGCGATCGTGCGCGGGATCCAGCGCGGCGCAGACGACTACGTGATCAAGCCCGTGCACTACCCCGAGCTGGTCGCCCGGCTCGGAGCGGCGCTGAGACGCGCGCGCGGGGCGGCGATCTGCTCCACGCTCCGGGTCGGCCCGCTCGAGGTCGACCGCAACGCGCGCTGCGCCGCGGTCGACGGCCGCCGCGTCCCGCTGTCCGCCAAGGAGTTCGCGCTCCTGGCGGCGCTCGCGAAGGACCCGCGCCGCGTGATGACCAAACACGAGCTGCTGCGAGACGTGTGGGGCTACATCGGCGCGGCGCGTACCCGGACGGTCGACAGCCATGCGAGTCGGCTCCGTCGGAAGCTCGCGGCGTCGGGTGGTGGCAGGTTCGTCGACAACGTCTGGGGAGTGGGCTACCGACTCCTCCCCGACGACGCCTGACGCACCCGGCCATGGTGCTCGTCGTCGACACATCGCTTGGGTTGGATCCGGCTCCGGATCTGCATGTCGTCGCGCGCGGTCGCAGCCGGCGCGGCTGGGCCCCGCCCGTGCTGGAGGACGCGCTGGAGCAGCTGGATGCGGTCGCCGAGCCGATCGTGCTGGCCGCCGACCCGGTCACCGACCCGGGCGCGGCGCCGCTCTGGGATGCCGCCCTGGCCGCCCGCGCCGAGATCGTGCGCCTCCCCGACGAGCCGGGATCGCGAGCGTTCCTGGTTACCGTCGGGCGGCGCTGGTGCGCCGACGCGACCGATGGACTCGCGGGGCGCCTTCGGACGCTCGCGTCGGCGCTCGCGAGTGCCCCGGGCCCCGATGGTGTCGCGGGCCTCGGCGCACGGGCGATCGCCAGGTGGGCGGGTCGAGCGGGCGTCGAGTGCCACTGGTGCCGGGGAGGGCGACACGTGCACGGGGGCCCGTGCGCGCGTTGCGGTGCCGCCGGCACATGATGCGCCGGCTCGGTGGGCTCGTGCGGCGCCCCGGGGCGGGGTGGCTGCTCGCCTCGGTTGCGCTCGGGGTCGCCGCCCTCGCCACGCTCGGGGGGCGGGACCACTCGCCAACCGCCAGCATTGTCGTCGCCCGGGAGGAGATTCCCGCGGGTGTCCGGCTCTCGGGCCAACACGTCGGAGAGCTCCTCGAGCGAGTGGAGGTGCCGCACGCGCCCGCGCTCGAGGGGGTGCTCCAGCGTCCCGAGCAGGCGATCGACGGGATCGTCGCGGTCGGCCTGGCCGCCGGTGAGCCGGTGACGCCGGGGGCGCTCGAGGGCCGGGCCGATGTCGGCGTGAGGCCCCTGCTGCCCGGGGAGCGAGCCATCTCGGTGAACGTCGCCGAACCCGGGCCCGGCATCCGGCCGGGCGCACGCGTCGATGTCGTGCTCGCAGGCTCCGACCCCGGGGGGTCGGCCCGGGTCGTCGTCAGCGCCGCCGAGCTGCTCTCGGTCGGAGACGGCGAGTCGCTCGGGGGAACACGCGTCGTCTCGCTGCGCGTCGGCGCCCGCGATGCACTCGAGATCGCGGGCGCGTCGGGCATCGGGTCCGAGTTGCGGCTGCTGTTGCGCGCCCCCGGCGACACCGCCGGCGAAGGCCTGGCCCCGTGAGTGGGGCGGCGGGCGGTCTGATCGTCATCGGAGCGGCGGGCGGTTGCGGGACCACGACTCTCGCGACCGGCGTGGCGCTGTCGGTCGTTCGGGGCGGGGCCGCCTGTCTGCTGCTCGAGCTCGATCTGGTCCGCGGCGACCTGGCAGGTGCCTTCGGGGTCCCGGGCGACCGCACGATCGCGGATCTCGAGGTCGTGTCCGACGAGCTGTCGGCCTCCCATGTCCGAGCGGCCGCGTACCCGCACCGATCCGGGGTGAAGGTCCTGTTCGCGCCGGGCGAATCCGGGCCCGGTCCGTGGGGTCGCGACCGGACCGCTCGTTTGGTCGCCGCCGCCGGCGAGTGCGGGCAGACGGTGGTGGACGCGAGCGGCGGGTGGTCCGAGTCCGTCCTCGGCGCGGTCCAGGCCGGTGTGCGGCCGGTGGTCGTGATGCCCGCCACACGCGGCGGCGCGCGGCGGGCGGCGACGATCGCGCAGCACCTGCCCGCGGACGGCCGCGGAGTGCTCGTCTTGTCCCGCGTGCGGGGCCCGAACGAGCTCGGGACGCGCGCCGCCGAGCGCATCGTGGGGCTTCCGGTGATCGGGGAGCTTCCCGACGCATCCACGGAGGCGGAGTCGGTGAGCGTCGGGCGGTGGCCGACCAAGCGGCGGGGTCGTCTCGCCCGGGCGATCGACGACATCGCGGCGAAGGCCCTGCGGTGAGCGCGGCGTCCTCCGGCGCGCTGGCGCCTCCCGACCACGCGCGAGTGGAGTCGCTCCGCCGCGCGGCGGTCGCTCGGGCGGCGCTCGATGCGGATCGGGACGCGATCCGCGCCGCCGCGCTGACGACACTCGCCGAGGAGCGCGCGATCCTCCCGGCCGACGAGCAGGAGGCGCTCGTCCAAGCCGCGGTCGACGCCGCGATCGGCCTCGGTCCGCTGGAGTCGCTGTTTCGGGACCCCGCGGTCACCGAGATCATGGTCTGCGGCCCCGATCGCACCTACGTCGAGATCGGTGGCACGGTCCGATCGGCACCCGGTCTGTTCGCCGACGAGGCGCACCTTCGGCATGTCGTCGATCGGATCCTCGCTCCCGTCGGCCGCAGGGTGGACGAAGGCAGTCCGATGGCCGATGCCCGACTTCCGGATGGCTCACGCGTCAACGTCGTGATCCCGCCGCTTGCGGTCGACGGGACGGCCCTGACGATCAGGCGGTTCGGCGCCGAGCGGCTCCGGGGGAGCGATCTGGTCGCCAACGGCACGCTCTTGGAGGACGAGCTGGCGCGTCTGGCCGACGCGGTCGCGGCGCGCAAGAACGTGCTCGTGAGCGGGGGGACTGGCTCGGGCAAGACCACCGTCCTCGCGGCGCTGTGCGAGGCCATCGGGCCTCAGGAGCGTGTGGTCACGATCGAGGACGCCGCCGAGCTGCGCATCCCGCTTCCGCATGTCGTTCGCCTGGAGTCGCGGCCACCCTCCGGAGAGGGCGTGGGCGAGGTCGACATCAGGGCCCTGGTGCGAAACGCCCTGAGGATGCGCCCCGATCGGATCATCGTCGGCGAGGTCCGTGGGGGAGAGACCCTGGACATGCTCTCGGCCATGACCACCGGGCACGAGGGCTCGCTGTCGACGGTCCATGCGTCGTCGCCACGAGACGCCCTCGCCCGCCTCAGGGTGATGGCCATGATGGGTGGCCTCGAGCTGCCCTATGCGGCCGTCGACGAGCAGGTCTCGAGCGCGATCGACGTCGTCGTCCACTGCGCGCGAGACGTGGACGGGGCGCGCCGCGTGCGCGAGATCGTCGAGCTCGAGGGCTCCGATGCCGAGACCGGGGCAGGTACGGCGTGAGTCCGCCCGCGCTCGTCTTGGGCGCGGCCGCGGCGGTGCTCGGGCTGGTCTTCGTGCGTCGAGCCTTCGGGCTCGGTCCGAGCGGGCTGGTCGGTGGCGGCCTCGGATGGATCCTGGCCGGCTGGCGCTCGCTGCGGCACGCCCTCGAGCAACGGGCCGAAGGTGTGCTCCCAGGGCGCGGCGCGCTCGTGGCCCGGCTCTCGGCTCCGGTTGTCGTGGCCGCGACCGGACTCGGATGGATCCTGGCCGGCTGGCCCGGGGTGGTTGGACTGGCCGCGGTCGTCTGCGTGACGGCGACCGTCGTGGAGCGGGTGCTCGAGCGCCGGCAGGCGCGTGAGCTCGGCCGTGAGGTTCCTCAGCTCTGCGAGCGAGTCGCCGCCTCGGTGCGGTCGGGTCGGTCGCTGCGGGCGGCGATCGCCCGCGCGGCGCAGGAGTCGACCGGCCCGGGGGCGCGAGAGCTCGTCCACATCCAGCGGGACCTCGATCTGGGCGCGCGGCTCGACTCGGCGCTTCGCGGGGCGTGTGAGCGGGCACGGGTGCCCGAGCTCCGTGCGCTCTCGGCGACGATCGAGGTGCAGCAGCGGGCGGGCGGGAGCCTGGCGGCGGCGCTGGACACCCTCGCCGCGCGCCTGCGGGAGGAGGACCGGCTGCGAGCGGACATGCGCGCCGCGACGGCCCAGGCTCGGGCGAGCGCGTGGCTGGTGGCGGGGCTTCCGATCGCGGGCGGCATCGCCTTCGAGCTCGCCGCTCCCGGGTCGGTGACGGCCCTGCTCGACCATTCCCTCGGCGTCGCCGTGGTCGGTGTGGCGGTGATCTTCTATGCGGCGGGCATCGCCGCGATCTCCCACCTGGCGCGGGGGCCGCGGTGACGGCGCTGCTCGTCGCCGGGGCGGTGCTCGCCGCGGTCTGGGCCGTCGTGCGCGCACGAGCGATGTCCGCGCAGGGGCGTGGCGGCTGGGCGCGCCTCGGCGGGTTGCGGCTCCCCGAGGTCCTCGTTGCTCGGCTGACCCCGGGGGATGCGGAGCTCGCTTTCGCTCGGGCCGGGATCCGCGCCGACCCGCGTGCGGTCGGGTGCGCACGGCTGCTGGGGGCTGGGTGCGGTGGCCTCGTCGGGGCATCCTGCGCCCTGCTCGTGCCGCTGGCGGTGGTGATGGCGGTTCCAGGGGCGCTCCTGGGGGCGATCGCCCCGACGCTGGCGCTGCGTCGGGCCCAGCGGACCCGGGCGCGAGCGCTCCGCGCCGAGCTTCCACCGGCGCTCGACCTCCTCGCGATCTGCGTGCAGGGCGGGATGGCGGTCGACCCCGCACTCTCGGCGCTCACCCGGCACAGCCAGGGTGCGCTGGCCGACGAGGTCGCGGAGGTGCTGAGATCCATCGAGCTCGGCCTCCAGCGACGCACGGCATACGGGCGCCTCGCCGAGCGGTGCCCGTGCGACGAGGTGGCCACGCTGGTGACCGCGCTGCACCAGTCCGAGGAGCTCGGAGCGCCGCTGGCACCGATCCTGCGCGCGCACGCGCAGCGGGTGCGCGAAGCCGCCCGCCGCGAGGCGCTGGAGCGGGCTGCGAGCGCCGCTCCGCGGATCCAGCTCGTGACCGCGCTCGTGCTGGTCCCAGCGGCGATGCTGCTCATCGTCGCGACCCTCCTGCTGCAGCTGGGTCAGCAGATCGGGGCGGCGGTCGGGGGCACGACATGATCCGGCGCTCGGGTCGTCCTACCGCCGGATGGAGTCGTCAGCGCGGTGCGGGCACCGTTGAGTACGTCGGCGCGATCCTGGTCGTCGGGATGGTGCTGAGCGCGCTCCTGGTCACCGGCTCGTGCACTCCCCGCCGTGCGCCGCCGGTTCCCGACCTCGGCGCGCTTCGAGCGCTGGTGGCGCCGCCGGCGGCGAAGCCGGCACCGCCTCGTGTCCGCCCCAGGTCGACGCCGCGGCGCAAGCCCGCGCGCAAGACTCGCACGGCGCCGGCGCGACCCCGGGTCGAGGTGCCGCGGTGGGCGATCGGGCGGTGACTGGCCGGCGCCCAGGCGGGTGTGCCTGGGCCGGTTCGGCTAGTTGCGCTTGGGGTCGACCGCGACCAGGTGGCTGAACGGGTTGATGATGGTGCCGTAGCCGCCGGGCCGGATCTCGAAGTGGATGTGCTCGATCCCGAACCGAGCGTCGCCGGTGTTCCCGTTGGTGCCGATCCGCCGCCCGGGCCAGACCTCGGTCCCGACGTCGACGCCGGTCGCGATCGTGTCCAAGTGCGCGTAGTAGAAGAGGTTGCCCTGCGGGTCCCGGATCCAGATGTACCGACCGCCGAGGCCGCTCTCGACCCGCTGCGCCCGCTCGACGACCCCGTAGCCGACCGACACGACCGGCGCGCCGAGCGGGCCGATGATGTCGACCCCCTGGTGCGAGCCCTGGTGGCGAGGCGCTCCGAAGTCGTTCGTGTACGAGTAGTTCACGCTCGGCGGGAACGGGAACGTCAGCAGGTACGGGCTGCGGCCGACCGAGCCGGTCGGCTGGGTGCGTACGTTCCTGATGCCGAGCCGCCGCAGGAGCGACTTGGTGGCGATCCCGGTCTGCTTCAGGCCGAGCTTGCGCTGCAGCGCCTTGACGGCCCGCACTGTCGCCGGACCGTACGAGCCGTCGACGGCCAGCCGGCTGCCGCGCGAGCGCAGCTTCTGCTGAAGGGCCTTGACGGCCTGCCCCGAGGATCCCGGTCGGAGCGTGGTCGCGGCCACTCTGGTCGTCGTGGTCGACGTCTTTGCCGCGGGTTGGCCGGGCGCGAGCCGCTGGGTGTCCCGCTTGGGCAGGGTGACACCGAAGGCGGCGGTCGACAGGGTCATCAGTACGACCAAGGACGCGACCAGGCCAATCAGCACCTGAGTCGCGCGCGTGCGAGCGGCGATGATCGGGTTCCTCCGAGTCGGGGCGTCGGCAGCGGCGACCCTAGGGGACGACGCGGACGCCGGTCAAGCGAGGGAATTGTGAAACCGTTCGTGACGTCGCGGTGGAACCCTGCCGCACGATGGGTGCCGCAGGCGCCGGCACGGGCCGGGTCAGCCCATGGGGAGCGGATCGGCCCGCGGTGAGGTCGGTCAGGTCAGGCCGAGCGAGCGCTCGAGGTCGGCGCGGAAACGCTCTCGCTTCAACCGTCGCCACTCGCCGAGGAACCTCGCGTAGAGCTCATCGCGCTCTCGGCGGCGGCGGCCGAGCAGCTGATGGATGCCAGCCCGCTCGTCCGACCGACGCGTGGCGTCGAGGCTCGCCCTGAAGGACTCGTACGCCTCCTCGACGTCGTCCGGCCGCTCACCCGGCGGCGCGCGGACGACGAGCGCGCCGATCGCGTCCGCCTCCTGCCGGTCGAGCCAGCGCAGGTGCTCCTCGAGCATCGGCACCTGGACGTCGCAGTCGTGGATGTCGCCGAGGAGGTCCTGCAGCTGCTTGACCTGTTCCAGGTGCGGCGACAGGTCCTCGTCGAAGCCGATGTCGAAGATCTCGAGCAGATAGCGAAGTCGCTTGAAGGCGATCCGCATGTCGTGGAGCTCCGTGACGTTCGCCGGGTCGCCGATCGCCCCCTCGTAGGAGTAGACCTCGCCGATCCGGACCTCGAAGATCCGGCGCGCGTTGGGCGCGATCCGCCGCTTCGGCTTGATGCCCTTGACGGGAAGTGGCTTGGCCATTCAGGGCTCCGGAGTGGGCGCGTCGGCCGGCTCGAGCTCCACCGCCGCGGCGTCGATGCCGGTATGGGTCTCGATGAACGCCTCGAACTCGGGTGCGAACTCCTCGTCGTCCAGTTGGGCGAAGAGGGCGGAGATCCTCGGGTCCTCCTGACGGCGCTCGTCCAGATACCGCCGGATCAGCCCGTCGAGGCCGGGCTGCGCCTCGGAGCCCATCTGACCCTTCAGCTCCTCGAGGCGCTCGGTCGCGACGTCGAGGTCGCGCGCATCGCCCAGCGTGTCGGTGATCGCCTTCACCTGCCGCAGGTAGCGACGGAACTCCTTGCGGGGGAAGGCGCCCTCGAACGCGTCCATCGCGGCCCGCAGACGGCGGGAGGAGACCCGCATCGCGTGAAGCTCCTCAATGTCCTCGCCGGCCTCGGTTCCCGCTCGGTAGCTCATCATCTCGCGCCAGCGCACCAGGATCACGCGCCCCGCCGCCTCGCGAAACCTGGTGCGCCGGTCGAGGCCTGGCACGGGCCACGCCTTTGCCACCGCTCAGTCGACCTGGTCTCGTCGTACCCGAATCGCCTCGCGCACGGACTCTCGGAGCTCCTTGCCGCCCGAGACGAACGTCCAGTCGATCTGCAGGTGCATGCCGACGTCGAGCAGGGCGCGCATCAACGCGTCCTCGTCGATACCGCGACCCGAGATCTCCGCGACCTCGGCGAGCCATCTGCGCTGCTCGTCCGAGACGCGGAGGCGCACCTCCTTGCGCGCGTCCTTGCGGCGGGTGGCCACCGCGGACTTGGGCAGCTCGACGAACTGTCCCGCCTCGGCGGCAGAACCCTCGAGGATGGCCTGGTAGCTGACGCGGCTCACTGGACTGCTCCCTCGCCGACATCCCTCGCGGCGCGCTGGTCCTCGGCGACGTCCCGCACGGTGTCCTCGGTGACCTTGGTCTCGCCGCGAATCGCGGCGATGAAGAGCGCGCTGGCGCACGTCATGTTCACGAGTCGGGGGATTCCCCGGGACTCGACGTGGATCGCCTCGATCGCGCGGTTCGAGAACAGCGGCCGTTCCGCTCCTGCGACCCGAGTGCGGTGATCGACGTACTCCTTGACCTCGGCCGGATCCATGCCGCGGAGGTGGTGTCGCACCGCGACCCGCTGATCGACCTGGGGCATCGCCGTGATCTTCGGAAGGAGCTCGGGCTGGCCGAGCAGCACCACCGGCGCGCCCGGAGCATCCCCGGGGTTGGTCAGCAGTCGAAGCTCGTCCAGCGCACGGCGATCCAGGCGCTGCGCCTCGTCGACCAGGAGGGCGAAGCGACCCCCTCCGTCGGCGAGGTGGGTGCGCAGGGCCGCCGCGCGCCTCGCCGCGGTGCGACCCGCCGGCGGTCCCCCGCTCGCCTCGAGCAGATCGCCGAGTAGGGCCGCCCCGGTGCGGGGTGGATTCGACACCCGGGCCACGCGGAGGCCGTCGTCCCGCATCATCGATGTGAGCGAGGTGGCCAGCATCGTCTTGCCGCAGCCGATCTCACCCGTCACCAGCACGACTCCACCGATCTGGGTGATGCCGAAGAGGATTCGCGCCAGGCCCTCGCGGTGGTCGGATCGCTCGAACGCGAACCTCGGGTCCGGATCGAGCGCGAACGGGGGCTCGACGAGGCCCCAGTGGGCCAGCCGCGGATCCTGCGTGGGCGCCGCCGCCACCGCGCTCACCGTGGCCTGCGCCCACCCGCACTGGAGGCGAGGCGCGTCGGGGTGTGCCGCTTGGAGATGGTGCCCCTCATTCGCCGATCCGGACCGTTCACAACAATGTCACAATCGGCGGACGGAGAGGTGTGGGAGCGGTCCCGTGTTCGGGGACCCGCCGTCGTGTGCCGGCGCGGTCGTTCGACGGGTCAGCGCCGCCCACAGAGTGCGGTGCGGACGCCCGCCCAGCGGGGCAGTCCAGGTCTACGGCCGGCGGGTCGGCCTGCCGACGAGCGCGAGTCGCGAGCCGGGGGTGCGCAGCTCCGCGGAGCGGGCGAGCGCCGCGGTGGCGCCCGCGATCCCGGCGCCGACGAGCTGGATCGCGACGACCTCGGTCCCGCCGGGCACAGACAACAACGCGGCCAAGAGGAAGCCGACGAGCGCTCCGAGCGCGTAGACGCGGACAGCTCGTGCCGATGGGCGGGACCTGCGTCTCGGCGAGCGAATCAGGCGGAGTTGAGCGGGTGCTGGCGCTGCGGCGACGTGCTCGTCGGCGCGCTCGATTCGGAGTGGGGCGGAGCTCATGGACAGAACGGTAGTTCGCCCCTCGGACGCGAACAAGTGTTCGCAACACGACCTGCAACGGGTGAGTCGCATCCGCATGCGGGGGGACGATCGCGTGAAACGGGCCGGAAAGCGTTGTCATGTGGGGTGATGTGGGGTAGCGTGGGGTCGTGCTGGGGCGGCTCCTCACCGGGACACATGAGTGCAATCTCGACGACCGGTTTCGTCTTGCGATTCCCGCTCGACTGCGAGAGCCCTTCGCGGCGGGCGTCGTCGTGGGGTGGTGGATCGACGATTGCCTCATCGCCGTGCCGAAGCTCGAGTGGTCAGGGCTGATGGAGCGGATCTTCGGCCAGATGAGCGTTCTGGACGACGACCAGCGCGAGCTCAGCCGGTTTCTCATGGCCGGTGCGTTCGAGCAGGAGCTGGATCGACAGGGCCGGGTGATCCTTCCGGCCGAGTTGCGAGCCCACGCAGGCCTCGACCGCGTGGCGAAGGTGGTGGGCACTGGTGAGTACCTCGAGATCTGGGAGCCCGGAGCGCTAGCGTCGCGGTTCACGGCGCTCCGAGACGAGGGCATCTCGACACGGGCGAAGCGCCTTGCCGATCGAGTCGCCTAGCCGCCTGGCCCCGCACACGCCCGTCATGGCCGACGAGGTCGTTCGGATCCTCGCGCCCCGATCCGGCGAGACCGTGGTCGACTGCACGTTCGGGGCAGGAGGGCACGCCCGGCGCCTCGCGCCGGCCCTCGGTCCGCATGGTCGATACATCGCGATCGACCGCGATCCGGAGGCCGAACGCTGGTTTCGTGAGCTCGCGCAGGACGTCGTGTGCGAGACCCGCTTCCTGCGCGGCAACTTCGCCGACGTGCTCGGGCGCCTCGCCGAGGAGGGGCTGGCCGCCGACGCCGTGCTGCTCGATCTGGGCGTCTCGTCGATGCAGATCGATCGGCCGGAGCGCGGCTTCTCGTACTCGCGCGACGCACCGCTCGACATGCGAATGGACCCGGCCGGGCCGACCTCGGCGGCGGAC
The DNA here is from genome assembly GCA_028285405.1 of Thermoleophilia bacterium. Classification (GTDB taxonomy): domain Bacteria; phylum Actinomycetota; class Thermoleophilia; order Miltoncostaeales; family Miltoncostaeaceae; genus JANQPH01. The sequence goes on along the minus strand of JANQPH010000032.1, from coordinate 67,722 downwards.
ATCGTCGCGACCGCCGACGCGCGCGATCTGGAGCGGTGGTTCAAGACCTACGGTGAGGAGCGGCACGCTCGCCGCATCGCCAACGCGATCGTGGCCCGGCGCGGGGAGGCGCCGATCACCACGACCTCGGACCTGGTCGAGGTGGTGCGTGCCGCGATCCCGGGGCCGGCGACGTTCGGCGGCGGCCATCCGGCCAAGCGCGTCTTCCAGGCGCTCCGCATCGTCGTCAACGAGGAGCTCGACTCGCTCTCGGCCGGGCTCGACGCGGGCAAGCAGCTGCTGGCCCCAGGTGGCCGGATGGTCGTGATCTCGTTCCACTCGCTCGAGGACCGGGCCGTGAAGCGCGACTTCAAGCGGGCATCCACTCCTGACGCGCCTCCGCCCGAGGTCCCGGTCCGCGCCGACGAGATTCCGCCGGCACCGTTCGATCTCGCGACGCCACGGGCACTCCGGCCCGGCTCGGTCGAGCAAGACGCCAATCCCCGCTCCCGCTCGGCGCGCCTGCGGGGGATCGTGAAGGCCCGGTGAGCACCCGAGCCGCGGCTCGAGGGGCTGGTGCAGCCCGTGCGCGGCCGGCCGCTCGCCCGGCTCCGCGCCCCCGGCCGACCGCTGTTCCAAAGCGAGCGCGCGTCGCGCCAGCCGACCGGCCGCGCCGGTCACGTGGCGCCGCCCCGGCCGCGCGCCGCCGCCGGGCCTGGTGGCTGCTGGTGCCGATCGTCGTCCTGCTGCTCGGTGGCATCGTCTGGGTCAACGTCGCGAAGCTCACGCTGACGGCCGAGACCGGGGCCGTCGTCGAGCGAGCACGAGCCGTGGAGGCGGAGACGGTTCGGCTCGAGGCCGAGCTCGAGCGCGCGGACGCCGCCGTCGTCGATCGGGCCCGTGATCAGCTGGAGATGGTTCCGGCGCGGGGCGACGCGGTCACGTACCTGACCACCCCGGCGCCGACGCCCTAGCCGGTATGCCTCCCCGGCAACGCCCACGCGGCGAGTCGCGTCGGCCGCGCGGCGCACGACGGAAGCGATGGCCACCGGGGCTCGGCCCGAAGGGTCGCCGCGCGCGGATTCGGCTGCTGGTGATCGTCGCGGTGCTCGTCGTCGCGGGCCTCAGCGTTCGCGCCGCGTTCCTCGGAACCGTGCGCGCCGACGACCTGAGCAACGTGGCGGTCGGCCAGCAGCGGGTTCAGGTGGAGGCGCCCGCGCCACGGGGGTCCATCACCTCGGCCGACGGGCGCGATCTCGCTCGCGATCGCCTGGCCGTCGAGGTCACCGCGACGCCGGCACTGGTCACCGACGCGCCAGCGGCGGCCGCGAGCCTGGCGCCGCTGCTCAGCGCCCCGGAGGGTGAGCTGGTCGAGAAGCTGTCGGGGAACGGGCGGTATGCGCGGCTCGCGACGAACGTCGATCCGGCTCGGGCCAAGCAGGTCGCCGGCCTCGAGCTTCCCGGCATCCACCTGACCGACACGCTCGAGCGCTTCCTCCCGCGCCGCGGCGACGCCGCGCAGCTGGTCGGCCTCACGGACGCGGACCGGGCCGGGATCAGCGGACTCGAGCTGACCCTGGACGAGACGCTCCGCGGGACGGCCGGGACCCGCGTCGAGGCCCGCGACCCGTTCGGCCGGCGCCTTCGGACGATCGTCGACAAGGACCCGGTCCCCGGGGAGGACGTCCGGCTCACCATCGACGCGGTCATCCAGGATCGGGTCGAGCGAATCCTGACCGCGACCCAGGAGGAGTTCGGCGCCCAGGCGGCGATGGCGGTCGTGATGAACCCGAAGGACGGCGCGATCATCGCGATGGCGAGCGTGCCGCAGCCCAACCCGGCACGAGACGAGTACGACGCGGAGGCGGCACGCAACCGGCCCGTGACGGACACCTTCGAGCCAGGCTCGACCTTCAAGATCGTCCCCGTCGCCGGCGCCCTGGAAGAGGGCGCGGTCACCCCCGCCACGCAGTACGACCTCCCGCCGACGCTCACCCTGTACGACCGCGAGCTGGGTGAGGCGAAACGCGAGCACTCGGTCAGGTGGAGCGTCACGAAGATCCTCGAGCAGTCGAGCAACGTCGGGACCGTCAAGGTGGCCCAGGCGCTCGGCCAGGAGAACCTCCAGCGCTGGATCGAGCGCTTCGGCTTCGGGTCGAGCACGGGCATCGACGTCCCGGGTGAGGTCCCGGGGCTGCTCCTGGCGCCCGAGGACTGGTCCGGTGTGTCGATTCTGAACATCCCCATCGGACAGGGGATCGGTGTCACGCTGACACAGCTCACGCAGGCATACGCCGTGATCGCCAACGGGGGACACTCGGTGGTCCCCCACGTCGTGTCGCAGGTCGGCGGCGAGCCCACCGCGCCTCCAGCCGGGGAGCGGGTGCTCACGCCCGCCACCGCGGCCGCCGTGGACCGAATGCTGCGAGGCGTGGTGTCGGCCGACGGCACCGGCGAGGCGGCCAGCATCGAGGGGTACGAGGTCGCGGGCAAGACCGGGACCGCGAACAAGATCGATCCCGCGACGGGCGAGTACTCGGCCCGCTACGTCTCCTCGTTCGTCGGCTACGTGCCCGCGGACCGTCCGGAGCTGCTGGTCGCGGTGGTCGTGGACGAGCCCGGCGGGGCGTACTACGGTGGCGACGTCGCCGCCCCCGCATTCGAGCAGATCGCGCGATTTTCCCTGCAGTATCGGGGAATCGCGCCCTGAGAAGGAGGGCCACGGGCCTGTGGTACCGTGCCGCGCCGGGATGACCCTCCGAGAGCTCGTCGCCAGACTTCCGGAGCGACGGGTGGTTTGGCCACAGCAGGCCGATCCCGGCGCCGATCCGCAGATCCTCGCTGTCGAGCACGTCGCCGACGGCGTGGAGCCCGGAGCGCTCTTTGCCTGCATCCGCGGCGGCGCGGCTGACGGGCACGACTTCGCCGGCGGGGCGGTTGCGCGGGGCGCGAGCGCGCTGCTCGTGGAGCGCGAGCTCCCGGCCACCGTGCCGCAGGTCGTCGTGCCCGACGTTCGGGTGGCGCTCGGGCTCGTCGCCGGGGCGCTCGCCGGCGACCCGTCGGGCTCGCTGACCATCGCCGCCGTCACCGGCACGAACGGCAAGACCACGTCGAGCTATCTCGCTCGCGCCGTCCTCGAGGCCGGTGGCGAGACGTGTGGGCTGATCGGCACGATCGGCGCCGTCGTCGGCGGGCGGGCGGTCTCGATCGGGCACACGACTCCGGATGCGATCGCGGTCCACGGGCTGCTCGCCGAGATGTCGACGGCGGGGGACACGGCATGCGCGATGGAGGTCTCCTCCCACGCGCTCGCGCAGTCGCGCGTCTCCGGTGTGGAGATCGACGTGGCCATCTTCACCAACCTCACCCGGGACCACCTCGACTACCACCGAGACCAGGAGGACTACTACCAGGCCAAGCGCCGCCTCTTCCGGCGCCCGGCCGGCGAGGGCGCCGACCCGATCTCGGTGGTCAACGTGGACGACCCGGTCGGCGCGCGCCTGGCCAGCGAGGTGCCGTCGCTGACGACGAGCGTCGGCGGCGAGTCCGACGTCAGGGTCGACGTGCTCGGCCGCTCGGGGGCGCTGCTCGAGCTGCGCGCGGTCACCCCGCGGGGGCCGTTCGACCTCTCGACGCGGCTTCGCGGAGGCTTCAATCTCTCGAACATCGCCGGGGTCATCGGTGCCGGCGAAGCCCTCTCGCTCCCGCATCGGCAGATCGCGGCCGGCATCGGCTCGCTCGCCGGCGTGCCCGGTCGCTTCGAGGCGATCGCGGAGGGCCAACCCTTCGAGGTGATCGTCGACTATGCCCACACGCCCGACTCGCTCGAGAACGTGCTCGCCGCCGCCCGCGGCCTCGCCGGCGAGTCCCGTCTTCTCGTCGTCTTCGGATGCGGTGGGGATCGTGATCGGGGCAAGCGTCCGCTGATGGGTGCGGCGGCCGGCGCGGCGGCGGATCTCGCGATCGTCACGTCCGACAATCCACGCACCGAGGACCCCGAGGCGATCATCGCCGAGGTGCTCGAGGGGATGTCCGACGCTCGGGCCAGAGTTGCGGTCGAGCCGGACCGACGACGGGCGATCGCGGCGGCGCTGGATGCGGCGAGCCCGAACGACGTCGTCCTGATCGCGGGCAAGGGGCACGAGCAGGGGCAGGAGCGTGATGGCGTCGTGACGCCGTTCGACGACAGGGACGTCGCGCGGGAGCTCCTCGGCGGCGGGACCGCGGGATGAGGCTCAGCCTCGCCGAGCTGCTCGAGTGGGGGCCGGCCACGCTCGTCGGTGGCCCGCAGACCGGCGACGTGTCGGGCGCCACCGTCGACTCGCGGGCCGTCCCGGTCGGTGCGCTCTTCGTCGGCGTGCGAGGGGAGACGGTCGACGGCGGGGACTTCGCGCCCGCGGCGCTGGCCGCCGGCGCCGGCGCGGCGCTGATCGGGCCGGCCGCATGGGATCGGGTCCAGGCGGAGATCGAGGGTCGCGGACCGGTGCTGGTGGCCGAGGATCCGCTGGCGGCGCTCCAGCGAATCGGGCGGCGCGCGCTCGCGCGCAGCGGTGCTCGCGTGGCGGCCATCACCGGTTCGACCGGGAAGACGACGACGAAGGACATCCTCGTTCCCATGCTCGGCGCGGCGGGTGCTCGCGCCGAGGGCACCCCCGGGAACATGAACACCGAGATCGGGGTGCCGCTCGCGATCCTCGGGCTGTCGGACGACGTCGAGGTGGCCGTCGTCGAGATGGGCATGCGCGGACCCGGCCAGATCGCGCAGCTCGCCGAGCTGGCGCCCCCCGACGTGGCGTGCATCACCGGAATCGGCCCCGCTCATCTGGAGCTCCTGGGGACGATCGAGAACATCGCCGCCGCCAAGTCGGAGCTGATCGCGGCGCTGACCGCGGGCGGCGTCGCAGTCGTGCCGGCGAACGAGCCGCTGCTCGCGCCGCACATCGATCGACTGCGGGACGGGGTGCTCGTGCGCACGTTCGTCGACGAGCCGTCGATCGAGCTCGATCTCCACCTCGACAAGGCGTGGCAGCTGCGAAACGCCGCCGCGGCCGCCGAGGTGTGTCTGGCGCTCGGGCTCGTTCCGGACCCGCGGACCCCGATTGCGCCCGCGCTGTCCGCGATGCGCGGCCAGGAGCACGACCTGCCCGGCGGGGGGATCCTCATCGAGGACTGCTACAACGCGAACCCGGTGAGCATGCGGGCCGCGCTCGAGGATCTGGCGCGCAGGCCGGGGCGGCGGGTGGCGATCCTCGGAGACATGATGGAGCTCGGGCCTACGGAGGCCAGCTACCACCGCGAGATCGGCGAGCTCGTCGACGCCATGGGGATCGAGCTGCTGATCACCGTCGGCGAGCGGGCCCGGGCATACGCCGAGCCGGTCGGGGACGCCGTCGGGGGGATGTTCGAGGACGCCGAGAGCGCCGCGGCGGGCGCTCCGGGGCTGCTGGAGCCGGGTGACGTGGTGTTGGTGAAGGCCTCGCGAGCCGTGGCTCTGGAACGGGTGGGGGCCGCGATTCGGGGGAGCGAGTGCCCCGAGTCCTGATCGCGGCGATCGGCGCCGCCATGCTCGCGCTGTTCCTCGGACCGAAGTTCATCGCCTGGCTGCGATCGAACGAGGTCGGCCAGTTCGTGCGCCCCGCGGGCCTCATCCCCGCCGGGCATGCCGAGAAGCAGGGGACGCCCACGATGGGCGGCCTGCTCATCCTGCTCGCCACGATCGTGCCGTTCGCGATCCTGTCGGCTCGCAGCACCCAGGCGATGCTGGTGCTGTTCACCGCGATCGCGTGCGGCGCGATCGGCTTCCTGGACGACTGGCGCAAGATCGTGCGAAAGCGCTCGCTGGGACTGTCCGGGCGCCTGCGGCTGATCGGACTCGTCGCCATCGCCGCGGTGCTCGTCTACGTGGCGGTCAGGGTGGTCGGGCTGCCCACCACGCTCACGATCCCGATCGCCGACGAGAGCATCGACGTCGGCGCGATCGTCTACTTCGTGATCGTGGCGCTGGTCGTGATGGCGTCCGCGAACGCCGTGAACCTGACGGACGGGCTCGACGGGCTCGCCGGCGGCGTGGCCGGGATCGTGCTGCTCGCCTACACGGGCATCGCGTTCGTCTCGGGGCAGCGAGACCTCGCGATCCTCGGTGCCGCGCTCGTCGGCGCCTGTATCGGGTTCCTCTGGTTCAACTCTCACCCCGCCCAGGTCTTCATGGGCGATACCGGGTCCTATGCCCTCGGTGGCGCGATCGCCGCGATGGCCGTGATGACCAAGACCGAGATCCTGCTGATCGTGATCGCCGCTGTGTTCGTGATCGAGGCGCTGTCGGTGATCATCCAGGTGATCGTGTTCAAGCGATTCAAGCGTCGGGTGTTCCTCATGACGCCGCTGCACCATCACTTCGAGATGGCCGGGTGGAGCGAGACCAAGATCATCTTCAGGATGTGGCTGATCGCCGCGCTGTTCGCGGCAACGGGCTTCACGGTCTTCTTCCGCGACTTCACCCTGTGACGGTGTCTCAGCCTCAAGTTGACATCGAGGTACCCGGTTCGGCTGGCGTCGTCGGCCTCGCTCGCTCCGGCCGCGCGGCGGCCACGCTGCTCGCGAGCCGGGGATGGCGAGTGCTCGCGAGCGATCGGGCGCCGATCGACGCGCCCGAGCTGGTGTCCGCCGGCGTGACCGTCCTCGCCCCGTCCGAGGAGCCCTTCGGCGAGATCGACCTGCTCGTCCGAAGCCCCGGCGTTCCGGACACGAACCCGATCCTGCGCGACGCACGGGCGCGCGGCATCCCGGTCTGGAGCGAGCTCGAGCTGGCAGCTCGGATGCTCCCGAACCCGATCATCGGCATCACCGGCACCAACGGCAAGACGACCACGACCGAGCTTACGGCGCACCTGCTGCGCGCATCCGGGATCTCGGCCCGGGCGTGCGGGAACCAGGGGACGCCGCTCAGCTCGCTGGTCGGTGTGGTCGCCGCCGACGAGTGGCTCTGCGTCGAGTGCTCGAGCTTCCAGCTGGAGGACACCCACCGATTCCGGCCGACCGCGGCGGCCTTCCTCAACCTGTCGCCGGACCACCTGGACCGCCACGGCAGCATGGAGCGCTACCTGGAGGTCAAGCTCCGGCTGTTCCAGAACATGCGCGCCGGCGATCTCGCGATCATCCCGGCCGACATCTCTCCGCCGCCGGGGGTGCTGCCGGCCCGGGTGGTCGACGGCCCGCTGGTGGACGGCGCGATCGCGTGGTCCGACGGCGGGCTGCACCTCGCCGGTGTCGGGCTGGTCGCCAGATGGGACGACGTCGCCCTCGTCGGTGCCCACAACCGCGTCAACGCGATGGCCGCCGCGGCGCTCTGCCTGCGTGCCGGCGCCGATCCCGAGGGCCTGGCGGCCGGCCTGGCGAGCTTTCCCGGCGTGTCGCACCGGCTCGAGGTCGTGGGCGAGCTCGACGGGGTGCTGTTCGTGAACGACTCGAAGGCGACGAACCCCGAGGCCGCGGCCGCGGCGCTCAGCGCCTACGACCGCCGGGTGCACCTGATCGCGGGCGGCAGCGCCAAAGGGACACCCTTCGACGCCCTCGCCGCCGCGGCGCAGGGGAGCCTGGTCTCGGCGCACCTGATCGGGGAGACCGCCCCCGAGATCGAGCGGGCGCTTCGCTCCGTGGGGATCGAGGCGTCCTCGGTCGGCGATCTGGACCGCGCGGTTCGCGATGCGGCCGCGATCGCCCGGCCCGGCGATGTCGTCCTGCTCGCCCCGGCCTGCGCGAGCTTCGACCAGTTCAGCGACTACGCGGCGCGGGGGGAGGCCTTCCGTGCGGCGGCGCGAGCGCTCGGCGCGGTCCCCGGCCGACGGCTCGGGTCGGCTGCCTGAGCACCGACGAGGCGATCGGCGACCGCCTCGATCATCCGCAGGCCGGCTCGCCGCAGCGTCTCGAGGTCGGCGGCCGTCGGCGGCCGTCGCTCACCGGCCTCGGCGGCTGAGGCCGCCAGCCGCAGCTCGCACGGCGACGGGAGCTCGCTCACGCCCGCAACGTGGCGCGATGCGGGCCCGTGCCCGATGGTCGTGGCGAGTGCGCGGAGCTGCATGACGGCCGCACCCGGGGACTCGGTCGTGGCATGGAGGACCGCCTCGGCGTCGAGCGCCTCGGCCCGCAACTCGCTCGCGCAGCTCAGCTGCCCCTCGAGCCTGGCGAGCGCCGGGGATCCGGCGAGGGTGTCGGCTCGCACCTGGAGGTCGTGGAGCACGATCCCGGTGACCGGCGGGGCCTTCGCGGGCTCGAGCTGCTCGCCGAGGCGGGCGAATCGGAGCGGAGCCGGACCGAGGCCGCCCGGGCGGTTGCGCACTCGGTCGAGGTGCTCCCTCGCCGCGCTCGGCGCCCAGCCACGAGCCGCCGCCGCAGACTCGCTCTCGGCCGCGTCGTCCAGGAGCGCCGTCGCCGCTCCGAGGAGCCAGCGCTCCGTCGAGCGGACGTGCTCGAGTCGCGCGGTCGCCTCCCGGACGAGGGCGTCGAGGACGGGGGCTGTCGACGGGCTCGTCTCGAGTCCGTCGAGCGCCGCGAGCGACGCCTGCACGAGCGCAGGATCAGCAGCGGCACCGAGCGTGGCGTGCGCATGCTCGAACAGGCACCCAACTATGAACGGCGCGTCGGCGGGCACCGCCGATGCCGGCCCGGCGCGGGTCATGGGCGCGCGTGTGTGCACCGGCCGTGTTGCGAGCCGCGCCGAGCTGGCTCGGCGCGAGCGCGTCGCCCTCGGCAGAACTCCCGACGTGCTGGGCGTCGGACCACCTTCGCGCCGGGGCGTGGCGGGAACTCCGGTCCGATCCGGTTGCGTCGGGCCCGGGAGTCGTAGGGGGCGCGAGGCGGGCGACGAAGTCGGGGGATCGCATGAGTGCCCGCTCGACACGCCCGGTCCGCCCGCTCACCAAGGACACGAGCCGCGGCTTCGATCTGTTCTCGAAGGCCAGACCCGAGCAGGTCCTCCTCGGCGTGGTCGTCGCCCTCGTCTGCTTCGGGCTGATCATGGTCTATTCGGCCTCGAGCGCCACGGCACTTCTGTCCGACGGCGATCCGCTGGAGCTGCTCGCTCGCCAGGCCGTGTACGCGGGCATCGGCACCGCAGCGTTCCTGCTCTTCTCGCGAACGAGTCCCGAGACCGTTCGCAAGCTGGCGGCACCCGGCCTCGTCATCTCGGTCGTGCTCCTGCTCATCGTCCTGGTGCCCGGGATCGGGACCGAGGTGAACGGCTCTCGCAGGTGGCTGGTGCTCGGGGGCATCGGGCAGCTGCAGCCATCCGAGGTCGCGAAGTTCGCCCTCGTGATCTGGATCGCCGCGCTCGTCGCCGCGCGACCGGGGGCGCTGCGAACGACCAAGGGGCTCATGCCGATCGTGATCGGCTCGGCGCTGGTGCTCGGCCTGGTGCTCCTCGAGCCGGACCTCGGCACGGCGGTCGTGCTCGCGGTCGCGGCGTTTGCCGCCCTGCTGGTCGCCGGCGTCCGGGGCCACCATCTCGCGGTGCTCGGGGGCGCGGGGTTGGCGCTCGCCGCCGCATCGGTGGCGTTCGTCGGCTACCGGCGCGATCGCCTCACGGCGTTCATCGATCCGTGGAGCGATCCGGAAGGCGCCGGCTTCCAGGTCGTGCAGGCCCAGGTTGCGCTCGGCTCGGGCGGGCTGACCGGCGTCGGCCTGGGTGACGGGCTACAGAAGGCCTTCTACTTGCCCGAGGCTCACACCGATATGATCCTCGCGACCGTCGGCGAAGAGCTCGGACTTGTCGGGGTCGTCGGGTTGCTCGCGGCATACGCGATCTTCGCGGCGGCCGGGTACCGGATCGCGCTCGACGCAGCGGACGTGCACCAGCAGGTGCTCGCGGCCGGCCTCACGACCGCCGTCGTCGTCCAGGCGGCAGTCAACGCGGGCGCGGTTCTCGGGGCGTTGCCGGTCACGGGGGTTCCGTTGCCGTTCGTCTCGTTCGGCGGAAGCAGCCTCGTCGTCGCCCTTGCCTCAGCCGGAGTCCTCACAAGCATTGCCCGTCGGCGGCGCCTCGGAGCAGACCTTCGAGTCGTTGCCACCTCTTCGGGCGCTGATCGCCGCAAGCGGGACGGGCGGGCACGTCATGCCAGCCCTGGCGGTGGCCGAAGCGCTGCGCGAGCGCGGCGCTGACGTCACGTTCGCGCTCGCGAAGGGGTCCGGTGGACAGGGCCTCCCCGAGCGCGAGGGATACGAGGAGGATGCGCTCCCGCTTCGCGGGTTCGACCGTCGCCCGAGCCTGCGCAACATCCGCACGCTGTGGCAGACGGCGTTCGCGATCCCGCGTGCGCTGGCCATCCTGCACCGTCGGCGCCCCGACGTCGTCGTCGGCGCGGGTGGCTATCTCGCCGGCCCCGTTGCGGTGGCGGCGTGGCTGAGCCGCCGTCCGGTGGTCCTGATGGAGGCCGACTCGCGACTCGGCGCCGCCAACCGCCTGGCGGCGCCGTTCGCCAAGCGCGTCGCGTTGGCGTTTCCGCTCGCCGGGCGTGAGGGTCGGCGGTACGTGGTGACCGGACGGCCGGTGCGCCGCGCGATCCGCGAGGCCGACCGTGCCACCGGTCGCGACGCGCTCGGAATCGACGCGGACGAGACGACGGTGCTGGTGTTCGGGGGGAGCCAGGGGGCGCAGACGCTGAACGACGCGGCGGTCGACGCGTTCGGGCCGCATCCTCCGTTCCAGCTCATCCACGTCGCGGGCGAGCGCAACGTCGACGACGTGCGCGAGCGCGTCGTCCACGACGGGCTCGATCCGCGGTACCGGCTCCTCGGGTTCACCCACGAGCTGCCGAGCGCCCTCGCCGCGGCGGACCTGGTGGTCGCTCGCTCGGGCGGCTCCGTGTTCGAGATCGCGGCGACAGGACGCCCGTCCATCCTGGTCCCCTATCCGCACGCGACCGCCGATCACCAGACGACGAACGCGGCGTGGCTGGCCGAAGCCGGTGCCGCCGTCGTGCTGGCCGACGAGGAATGCACGGGGCAGAGGCTGCGCGAGGTCGTGGGTGCGCTGCTCGCGGATCGCGGTCGCCTCGACGCGATGGGCGAGGCCGCCGCCGCCGTCGGCCGTCCCGAGGCCGCGGACGAGATCGCCGACGAGGTCGAGGACGTCGCGGGGAGGCGCACGCCTCCGAAGACGCGTCGCGCGCGGCGGATCCGCGGTGCCTTCGCGCGAGTCGGGCGAGCCGGCCGGCGGGTGGGGTCGGTGCGGCCGCCCCGCCCGCGTCGGCCCCGGCTGCGCGTGCCACGGCCGCGGATCCCGCGGTTGCGGCTGCGACGCCGCGGATGAGCGCGCCGCGCTCGGCAGGCGACGCGCCGGGCCGCTCTCGGGCGCTGTCGCTTCCCGCACGGCTCCATCTGATCGGGATCGGCGGCGCCGGGATGAGCGCCCTGGCGCGGTTGGCGCTCGAGTCCGGCTCCTCGGTCACCGGCTCGGATCGAGAGGCGTCGCCGACCACGGATGCGGTCGCCGCGCTCGGTGCCGTGGTGACCATCGGCCACAGTGCCGACGCGCTTCCCGCCAGCACCGATGCGGTCGTCGTCTCCACCGCGATCGGCGAGGACAACCCGGAGCTCGCGGCGGCCCGCGAACGGGGTCTGCCCGTCCACCACCGGGCCGAGCTCCTGGCCGCGCTGATGCGGACCAAGCGCCCCCTGGTCGTGGCCGGCGCGCACGGCAAGAGCACGACGTCGGCGATGCTCGCGACCGCGCTCCCCGACGCGTCGTGCTGCATCGGCGCGCGCATCGACGACGGTGGTGGCACCGGGGCGCGCTGGGGCGGCGGGGAGTGGTTCGTCGCCGAAGGCGACGAGAGCGACCGCTCGCTCCTCGATCTGCCCGCCGACGCCGCGATCCTCCTCAACGTCGACCACGACCATCACGCGACATTCGCGTCGCTCGCCGACGTCGAGGCCGTCTTCGCCCAGTTCGTCGCCACGCTGCCGAGGACCGGCTGTCTCGTCGTCGGGCCGGACGAGGTCGCGCGCAGGATCGCGCGCTCAGCGGACTGCGAGGTCCGCCAGGTGGGCGGACCCGACGCGTTCGTCGCGCCCGACGGGAGCGAGCTGCGTTTCCGGGACGGCCGGCGCGTCGCGCTCGACCTGGCGGTCCCGGGGGCGCACAACCTGGAGAACGCGGCATGCGCGATCGCGCTGGCGGACTGGTGCGGGATGGCCCCGGACACGGCCGCGCGGGCGCTCGAGCGCTATCGCGGCGTGGGTCGACGCTTCGAGGAGCGCGGCGTGCGGGGCGGCGTGCGGGTGGTCGACGACTACGCGCACCATCCCGCCGAGCTGACCGCGACGCTGCTCGCCGCCCGCCAGGAGGCGCCAGGCCGGATCGTCGCGGTGTTCCAGCCGCACCTGGTCAGCCGCACGCGAGCCCTCGCGCCCGAGCTCGGCGCGGCGCTCGGACGAGCGGACGTGGCCATCGTCACCGACGTCTACCTCGCCCGGGAGCCCCCCGATCCGGAGGTGAGCGGCGCGGACGTCATTCGAGCCGTGCCTGCGGACACCACGGCCGTCTACGCCCCGACATTGGGCGATGCCCGCGACGCGGTCCTCGAGGTCGCGCGGCCCGGAGACCTCGTTCTCACGCTCGGAGCGGGGGACGTGACCGAGCTCGGGCAGGACTTGCTCGACGCGCTCGGAACCAGTCCTCACGATGGCGATGGCGGCGATGGATCGACGCACGACCCCACTTGACCTCGAGCCGGACGCTCCGCTCGCTCCGCTGACGTCGATTCGCGTCGGAGGGCGGGCAGACTGGCTGTGCACGGCCCGATCGACCCGCCGGCTGGTCGCCGCGCTGCGCTGGGCGAGGGTGAGCGACGTGCCGATCGCCGTGGTCGGACGGGGCTCGAACCTGATCGTCTCGGACGAGGGCTTTCGCGGGCTCGTGGTGCGGCTCTCGGGCGCGCTCAACCACATCTCCGTGCGCTCGAATCGCGTGATCTGCGGGGGCGGCGCCTCGCTACCGCGCGCGGTGCAGCGCGCTGCGGCCGCGGGGCTCGAGGGGCTCGAGTGGGGGGCCAGCATCCCCGGAACGGCCGGGGGTGCCGTCGCGATGAACGCCGGTGCGCACGGGGGCGACGTCGCCGAATCGATCGAATGGGTGGTGGTCTGCTCCGCCGAGGGCCGCGAGCGCCTCGGCCTGGCGGATCTCGAGCTCGGCTACCGACGCTCGGCGATCGTCGGCCACCAGGTCGTCGCCATCGCGTCCTTTGCGCTTCGGCCGGGCGATCCGGCTGCGATCAAGGATCGTCTGAGCGAGTTCCGCGGGCAGCGGCGAAGCACGCAGCCACAGGGGGTTCGCACCTTCGGCAGCGTGTTCACGAACCCGGAGGGCGACAGCGCCGGCCGCCTGCTCGAGGCCGCCGGGTGCAAGGAGCTGACAGTCGGCCGGGCACGGTTCTCGCCCGTCCACGCGAACTTCATCGAGGCCTCGCGTGGGTGCACCGCCAACGACGTCCTGGCGCTGATGGCCGAGGGGCGCCGGCGCGTGCTCGCGTCCGGCGGGCCCGTGCTCGTGCCGGAGGTTCGCTACCTCGATCCCGAGCGTGGCGTGATCCCCGCCCCGCTCCCGCCGTTGTGAGCAGCGACGCCCGAGCGGTCCGCGGACCTCACGCGAACCGGCGTCGCCGCTCGAGGCCCGTGGCCGACGGCACGCACGCTCGCCGCCGCCGGGTGGTGCTCGGCACGGTCGCCGTCGGAGTCGGGGCCGCCGCGCTGTGGTTCCTGGCGACCGGGCCGCTGCTCTCGGTGCGCGACGTCGACCTGCGCGGCGAGCTCACCGGCGATGCCGCGGCGCTCGAGGCGGATCTCGAGCGTGCGGTGTCCGACGGCACGGTGCTGCGCCCGCCCGTCGCGTCGATCCGAGAGGCGGCATCCGCCCATCCCTGGGTCGAGTCGGTGTCGGTCTCGCGCGACCTGCCCTTCGGTGTCGTCGTTCGGGTGACGCCCGCCCGGCCCGTGGCGGTTGCGACGGACGGTGAGACGAGCGTGCTCGTCGCCCCCGACGGTCGGGTGCTCGGTCCGGCCGAGCCGCGATCGGGGCTCGCGCGCGTCGCGCTCTCCGCTCCGCCGCCGGAAGTGGGGGAGCCCGTTCCGCGCCAGGCGAAGGGCGCGGTTGCGCTCGCGGGCGCGACACCGCCCGAGGTGGCGCAGCGGCTGCGCGGGCTGCGAATGCGGGGTGGGCGGCTGGAGGGCCGGCTGGTCAACGGGCCGAGGCTGCGGTTCGGCGCGCCCGACGACGTGGTGAGCAAGGCCGCCGCCCTCACCGCGTTGCTCTCGAACCTGTCGTCCGAGCAGGAGCAGGCGGCGACCTACATCGATCTGAGCGTCGCCGACCGGCCCGCGGTCGGCGGGCTTCCCGAGGTGACACCGGTCGACGATTCGGCGGCGACGACGGGCATCGGAGACATCGATCAATGATCGAGGGTTGGCTCACAACCCGCTGAGCAACCATCAAGTACGACTTGAGATTCGCCTTGACAGCTGGGTGATCCGCACCTAGGTTCACGGTGGAGTTCTAGTGCCAACTTCAGGTGAATGAGGCCCAAGGTGGCCTCCGAAGTACCCTCAAGCACAACTTGAGGTCATCTGAGATCAGCTTGGCCTCGGTCTCCACAGCAGATTGAACCTTTACGGCACCGCCCACCCAGGAGGGGCGACCTTGGAATCCAGCAGCTATCTGGCCGTCATCAAGGTGTGCGGCGTAGGAGGAGGCGGCACCAACGCCGTCAACCGGATGGTCGACGCCGGAGTGCGTGGCGTCGAGTTCATCGCGGTGAACACGGACGCGCAGGCCCTCGCGATGAGCGATGCCGATCTGAAGGTGCAGATCGGTGACACGATCACCAAGGGGCTCGGCGCCGGAGCGGACCCAGGGGTCGGCCGCGAGGCCGCCGAGGAGAGCCGCGAGGAGCTGAAGGAGTCAGTTCGCGGCGCGGACATGGTGTTCGTGACCGCGGGCGAGGGTGGCGGAACCGGCACCGGTGCCGCCCCCGTGCTCGCGCAGATCGCGCGCGAGCAGGGCGCGTTGACCGTCGGGGTCGTGACCCGGCCGTTCTCGTTCGAGGGCAGGCAGCGCTCGCAGCGGGCGGACGACGGGATTCGCGAGCTGGCGGGTCAGGTCGACTCGCTGATCGTCATCCCGAACGAGCGGCTGATCGAGGTCGTCGAGCGACGCACGTCGATCATCGACGCGTTCCAGATGGCGGACGACGTGCTCCGCCAGGGTGTCCAGGGCATCACCGACCTGATCACCGTTCCCGGGCTGATCAACCTGGACTTCGCCGACGTGCGGACGATCATGGCCGACGCGGGCGCATCGCTCATGGGCATCGGAAACGCGTCCGGTGAGAACCGCGCGACCGAGGCGGCCCGGGCGGCGATCTCGAGCCCGCTGCTCGAGACCACGATCTCCGGCGCCCGGGGCGTGCTCCTGAACATCACCGGCGGTCCGGATCTCGGGCTCTTCGAGATCGACGAGGCCGCGGCGATCATCAGCAGCGCGGCGTCCGAGGACTGCAACGTGATCTTCGGCGCGGTGATCGACGAGACGGCGGGCGACTCGCTTCGCGTCACGGTCATCGCCACGGGGTTCTCGGGTGAGCCGCCCGAGGAGGCGGCGGTCCAGGCGCCCTCGCGGCGGTCCGCGTCACGTCGCGTGCAGGAGGAGCCGGAGCCGGCGGCCCAGACCGGACGGCGCCTGTCCCTCGGGGCAGCCGAGCGTGACTCGTTCGACATCCCCGACGACGCGCTCGAGATCCCGGACTTCCTGAAGAACCGGTAGCACGGGTCCAGCGGTTGCGCGGTCGGCCCCGGCGGTCGGTCGCGCCCCGCCGGCCTGCCCGCGGCCGTCGCGAGTCGCCCCGGGATGGGCGCGTGGTAGCGTCCTGATCCGCGTGCCGACGGATGCCCGCACACCGCTTCACGAGCGTCATGTCGCCCTCGGCGCGCGGATGGCGCCGTTCGCCGGCTGGCAGATGCCGCTGCTCTACTCCTCCCCCAAGGACGAGCACATGGCCGTCCGCGAGCGCGCCGGCATCTTCGACGTGTCGCACATGGGGCAGCTCGAGCTGACGGGGGCGGGCGCCCACGACTACCTCCAGGCGCGCCTCAGCAACGACCTCGACAAGCTCGACGTCGGCCAGGGCCAGTACACGCTGCTGCTGACCGAGCACGGGGGAGTGATCGACGACCTCATCGTCTACCGGCTGGAGGACCGCTACTTCCTCGTGGTGAACGCGTCGAACACCGACGCGTGCAGAGATGCGCTGCTCGCCGGGCTGCCCGGCGGCGTCGAGCTGGCCGACCGCTCACGTGACTGGGGCATGCTCGCGCTCCAGGGTCCGGCCTGGGCGGACTCGCTCGCCGATGTCGGTGACGCCGAGCCGGCGGTCGCGACGCCCTACTTCTCCATCGTCTCGGGCGAGGTGGCCGGGGCGAGCTGCCTGCTGGCGCGGACCGGCTACACGGGCGAGCCCGGCGTCGAGATCCTCTGCCCATGGGAGGCCACCGAGGCCGTGTGGGACGCCCTCCAGGCCGGCGCGCACGCTCCAGCTCCCGCGGGACTCGTCGCCAGGGACACGCTCCGGATCGAGGTCGGGTACCCGCTGCACGGCAACGAGCTGTCCCTGTCGCGGACCCCGATCGAGGCCGCGCTGCGCTTTGCCTGTGACCTGGAGCACGGGGGCTTCGTGGGGGCCGACGTGGTCATGCGCCAGGCGCGGGAGGGGACCGCCGAGCGCCTTGCGGCCTTCGAGCTGACCGAGCCGGGAATCCCGCGCGCTGGTCAGGCCGTCCTCGCCAACGGGGAGCCGGTCGGCGAGGTGACGAGCGGGACCCTGAGCCCGGTGCTCGGCCACGGGATCGGGATGGCCTATCTTCCGGCGGACGTGGCCGCGGCCGGAACCGAGATCGAGATCGACGTGCGTGGCAAGCGCAAGGCGGCGCGGACCGCTCGCCGTCCGCTGGTGGACACCTCTCCGACCAAGAAAGGCTGAGCGATGGCTGACGAGTCATACCCCGGCGATCTCCTTTACCACCGCGAGCACGACTGGGTGCGGCGCGAGGGCGAGGAGGCGGAGTTCGGGATCACCTGGTACGCGCAGGAGGCCCTGGGCGACGTCGTCTACTTCGATCCTCCCGGTGTCGGGTCGACGGTGACCAAGGACCAGCCGTACGGCGAGCTGGAGTCCGTGAAGGCGGTCTCTGACATCTACGCGCCCGCGAGCGGTGAGGTGCTGGCCGTCAACGGCGACATGAGCTCGACCCCGGAGCTGACCAACAGCGATCCGTACGGCGGCGGCTGGCTGATCCGGGTGCGGCTGTCGGATCCGAGCGAGCTGGACGACCTCATGGATGCCGCCGCCTACCAGGAGTACCTGAAGGGCCTCTGACGACCCCCGGACATCCGCCCAGCGAGAGCGTCGGGTACCAGGGCGGGGTCCACGGGTGAGCGAGGGGGTGTCATGAGCGGACCGCGGGTCGCGATCGTGGGTTCGGGGCCGGTTGGACTCGATGCCGCCCTCGCCGTGGCCGAGCGCGGATGGCAGCCGGTCGTCTACGAGGCGGGGTCCACGGTTGGCGCGGGCGTGCGCGGCTGGGGTCACGTCGAGCTGTTCACGCCGTGGTCGATGAACGTGTCGACCCGCATGCGCGCCACCCTCGGCTCGGCGGCTCCGGACGTCGCCGACCGGACGAGGCTCCCGACCGGTGCCGAGCTCGTGAGCTGGCTGCTCGAGCCGCTCGCGCGGGCGCCCGAGCTGGCGGGCCACGTGCGGGTGGGCGCTCGCGTGCTCGGCATCGGGCGGGCCGGGCTCGTCAAGGACGAGGAGATCGCCTCTGACGCGCGCGCGGCGCGGCCGTTCCTGCTCCTCGTCGAGGACCACGACGGCGAGCGAATCGAGCGCGCCGACATCGTCATCGACTCGTCCGGTGCGCTGTCGATCCCGAACGCGATCGGCGACGGGGGCATCCCGGCGCCCGGCGAGCGCGCGCTTCAGCACGCGATCGAGCGCACCATCCCCGACATCGGTGAGGAGCCCGGAGCCTTCGCCGGCGCAACCACGCTCGTGGTCGGCGCCGGACACTCCGCACAGACCGCGGTCCGCGACCTGGCCGCGCTCGCGCACGAGGCAGGTGGAACGCGCGTCGTGTGGGCGGTCCGGGACCGCGAGCCGCACTGGGGCGGGGTCCCGGGCGATCCCCTTCCGGCGCGGGCCGAGCTGGTCGCCGGCAGCACCGCCCTGGCGGGCGGGGCGAGCCCCGACGTGGACGTCCGGCTCGGATCGTCCGTCGCGGCGATCGCCGAGCGCGACGGGCGGCTGCTCGTCGCGCTGAGAACACGGGGCGTGGGGGAGGAGGTTCTCGCCGACCGGGTGATCGCGCTGGTGGGAGCCGTCGGGGACGGCACGCTCCACGAGCAGCTCCAGGTCCATCAGTGCTACGCGACCGCGGCACCCATGTCGCTCTCGGCCGCGCTGCTGGGGAGCGGCTCGACGGATTGTCTCGCCCAGGCGGCGCCGAGCGGCGACACCCTGAAGAACCCCGAGCCCGGGTTCTTCATCATCGGCGCCAAGTCACATGGCCGCTTCGGCGCGTTCCTGATGCAGACCGGCTACGCGCAGGTCGACGAGGTCATGGGGCTGCTCGACCCCTGACCGATCCGCCCGTCGCGCGCCGCGCCGGCAGGAGCTCGGCCAAGCGCATGTTCTCGGCGGGGTCATACACCGCGTGCTGAGCGCAGGCCGGGATGAGGCGACCGGTCTCGGGATGGGCCATGTGGTACGCGCAGGCGAGCAGGCGCTCCTGGGTCTCGCGCACGCTCGGCTCGTCGCTCATCTGCCCGCGCTCGAGCAGGCGCCATGCCGGGAGCACGTCGGCGGCGTCCATGAAGCTGTGCATCACGAAGGTCATCGACCTCGCCCCGTGGCGGACGAGCTGGCGCAGGCCCGCCCTGCGGACCAAGCGCGTCGCCCAGGCGAGCGCGATCGGCACGACCCGTGGCTCGCGGGCGATCCCGCGGGCCATGCGCGTTCCCGCCAGCACGGGCCCGACCTCGGTGTTCATCGCGCCCATCGCTCCGAAGAACGCGTCCCGGAGCCCGTGGTCGCGCGGATCGCGGTCGTCGAACAGCGGCACCCACCGCGCGCCGACGTAGGCCCCGTAGGCCGTCCGGTTGCACCGGAGGTCCCCGGTCTGGATCAGTCGGTACGGCAGCCGCGCACCGGCGCCCTCCTCGATCCTCGACCAGACGTCGTCCGAGGTGAGCCCGCGGTAGTCCTCCTTCCAGCGCACGGAGTTGCCCTGGAACGCGGCGGGCTGGAAGCTGAACATCCGAAAGCCCATCTGCCCGCAGCGCCGGATCAGGTCCGGGATCTCGTCGACGTTCGCGGGCGTGACGGTCATGTTGTGCGCGAGGTACGTGCGCATGCCGGTCTCCTCGGACAGCCGGCGGAACATCGCGCACGCGCTCGCGCGGTGCTCGTGCAGGTCGGCTTCGCGCTCGGGCCGCTGCGCGCCGCGCCGTCCCCGCATCAGCTTGTCGAAGTGGAGCGCGAAGTAGAGGCGATCGAAGCGTGGTTTGCCGTGCTCGTCGAGGGCGAGGTCGCGCAGGTACGCCTCGTCGAAGTCGCCGTGGCTCATGCTCATGGGCTTTCGGCCGTTGGCGATCATCGCCTCGAGGGCGGCGGCATGCTCGCGCGCCGGCAGCAGCGTGACCTCGCCGCCGATCAGCTGGGCGTACTGGCCGGGCCCCCGGCGTCGTGCGTGGTAGGCCGATTGCGCGTCGACCTCCGCCAGGGTGTGCTCGCCGTCGATCCGCACGCGGTTGGCGTCGGCGCCGTGGTAGCAGGGCGTGCACGCCAGGTTGCACTTGGGAAACACCCCGTGGGTGCCCTCGCACCCCAGCGTCCGTGCCCCGATGGACTGGGCGGCCGAGGATGCCCACGCCGGAAAGCTCTCCCTGCGCCGGCGCAGCGCCTCCGCCAGCGCGGGCGGCTCCGGGCGCGATGCGCGCTCGAGTACGCCGAGCCGGCTGCCCAGCTCGTCCAGCCCGAGGATCGCCGCCGTTCGAGCCGCGATGCGGGCCACGCCGAGCACCCCGCCGACGCTATCAGCGCGGCAGCGGCTGTCCGGTGTCGGGCGGTGCCCCGCCGCCAAGCGCCGGAGGATCGTCGTCGCCTGCGCGCCGCACGATTCCCGGCCCCTCGACCTTCGCGCGGAGCAGCGCGGCATCGGCCCGACGAACGAGCTCGGCCGGTCCGCCGCCGGGACTCAGGTCCGCGACCCCGGCCGATGCGCTCAGCGACCCGACCCCCGAGAAGCTCGCGGACGTGATCGCCTCGAGCGCACGCTCGGCCGCGCTCGCGGCTCCCTCCACATCGGTCTCGGGCAGCAGCCAGGCGATCTCGTCGCCGCCGATCCGGGCAACGAGCTCGCCGGCGCGGCCAAGCGACGACAGGCGGCGTGCGACCTCGGCGAGCACGTCGTCGCCGAGGGGATGCCCGAAGGTGTCGTTGATCGCCTTGAACTCGTCGATGTCCATCAGGACGAGGCCGAGTGGGTGCCCGTACCGGCGCGCTCGCTCCACCTCGTCGGAGAGCCGTTCGCTGAACGCGCGCCGGTTCCCGAGCCCCGTGAGGTGGTCGATTCGGGCCTCTGCCGACAGCGCCGCGCTGCGGTCGGAGTTGAGGATCGCCAGGCCGGCGAGCTCACCGAGCGCGGCGAGTCGCTCCTCGGCGCCGGCGCCGAACGGCTGCTCCGCTCGCTCCGCCACCAGCGCGCCTCGAACCGCTCCGCGGACCGTGATCGGCGCTGCGATGGAGAAGGTCCCGCCCAGCCAGTTGCCGATCGCGCTCGCGTCGGAGCGGGTCGAGTGCTGCGAGCTGATCGCGCGCGAGACCGAGTCGTGGGCGTTGGCCTCCACCCGCCGCGGTCGAGTGAACGCCTGCTCCAGCCTGGCGGCTCCTCGCTCGTCGAGCGTGAAGATGGCCGCGGCGTCGGCGTCGAGCATCACCGACGCCTCCTCGACGACGAGCGAGTGCAGCGCCGGCAGCTCCCGGCCCGCGGCGACCGCGGTGGCGATGCGTCGCAGCGCCGCCTCCTCGCGCGCCCGGCTCGCGAGCTCGATGCGCTCGGTCGCCAGGGTCAGCGCCGAGCTGAGATCGGCCGCGCAGCCCGCGAGCTCGCGAGGTGACCTGGGCCGCTCGCCACCCCAGACCGCAACCCCGCCCCAGGGGCGCCCGTTCATTCGGATCGGAGCGCCGTAGGCGCCTCCGTGCTCGACCGCGGCGACCCCCGTGCGAGCGGCCTGGTCGGCCGCTTCCCACGCCACGAGTGGTGGCGAGGCCTCCTCGTGGTGCGCGCCGACCGGCTGGGCGGTGCCCTCACCGTCCAGATGGACCGCGACTGCACCCGCTGCGCAGCAGCGCGCCGCCGCGTAGTCGGCCAGCACGGCCCCGACCCCCTCCTGCTCGTCGACCGCCGCAAACAGCGCGTCGGTCAGATCGGCCCCGAGATCGCCCCCTCCGCCTCGGCCCCAGGGCTCCCGACGGCGCGGCAGCCCGTTCTGGCTCGGTGCGCCGCCAACCGCTCGGCGCATCGCGCGGAGCGCGGCACGCCGCGCCGCCTCCATGCCGCTGGCGGGCAGGCCGTTGGTTTGGGACCGTCTCGTCATCGTCGCGCCTCGCGGGATGGGGCCCTGTGCACCGCGTCAGGCGCCCTTGAGACTACTCGTCCCGAAACTCTAAAACCCCCCACGAACGGATAGGCCCTCGCGCGGTGCCGGGCAGCTGCAGTTGGCCGCGTGGAGGCCTGAGATCGGCTTCGTCATCGGCATCACCCTCGTGCCGCATCCCCGAAGAGGGCGCGGGCGATCACCATGCGCTGGATCTCGCTCGTTCCTTCGTACAGCTCGGTGATCTTGGCATCGCGGTAGAGCCGCTCGGCGGCGAACTCCGCCGAGTACCCGTAGCCGCCGAGCGTCTGGACCGCGACGTCGGCGGCCTCGACCGCGACTCGGCTCGCGACGAGCTTGGCCTTGGCGCCCGCGACGCCGTGTGGCTCGCCCGCGTCCTTCAGCCGCGCCCCGTGGAGCATCAGGAGGCGCGCGGCATCCAGGCGCGCGGACATCTCGGCCAGCGGGAACTGCACGCCCTGGAAGCGCGCGATCGGTCCACCGAACGCCTGGCGCTCGGACGCATAGGAGACCGCCAGGTCGATCGCCGCCCGCGCGATCCCGCACGCCTGGGCGGCGATCGTGATCCGCCCGGCGTCGAGCGTCTCCAGCGCGATGCGAAGTCCCTGGCCCTCGCCTCCGAGGAGGGCGTCCTCGCCGAGCGAGAGGTCCTCGAGCGTCAGCCCGACCGTCGACGAGGAGTGGAGCCCGAGCTTGCCGAGCTCCGCACCCGGGACCAGCCCGCGGGCGGCCGGCGTCACGAACGCCGACACCCCCTTGGCTCCCGGGCCCCCGGTGCGGGCGAAGAGCACGAACACGTCGGCGATCCCGCCGTTGGTGATCCACTGCTTCGCGCCGTTCAGCACCCATCCGCCCCGACCGTCGGCGGTCGCGGTCGTTCTCAGGCTGGCCGCGTCGGACCCCGCCTCGGGCTCGGTCAGCGCGTAGGCGCCGATCGTCTCGGCGCTCGCGATGCCCGGCAGGAAACGCGCCTTCTGCGCATCCGTGCCGTTGTTCACGATCGGGGCGGCGGCGAGGCCGTTCTGCACGGCGACCGCGGTCGAGACACCCGTGTCGGCGGCGGAGATCTCCTCCATCGCAAGGCAGACGCTCGTGTGATCGAGCCCGGAGCCGCCATGCTCCTCGGGGATCGCGATCCCCATCAGTCCGATCTCGCCCAGCTTGCGAAGGACATCGACCGGCACCTCGTGACGCGCGTTCCACTCCGCAGCGTGCGGCGCGATCTCGGCTGCCGCGAACTCGCGGGCCAGCGCCTGCACCTCGCGATGTGCGTCTGTCAGCGTCGGCGCCTGGACCACGCTGGCGTCACCGTCGGTAGGTTGGCCACATGAGCGAGGCTAGTGGATCGGAACGCTCGCGTGATCCGCGCGAGCGACTGCCGGGACGCCCGCTCGCGCCCTCCCCGATCATGCCCGGCGTCGCCCGCAGCCTCGTGCGCGTGGGGGAGATCGAGCTGGCGGTGGCCGTCACCGGCGAGGGGCCCCCGGTCCTCCTCCTGCACGGGTACCCGCAGACCCACGTGATGTGGCGGCACGTCGTCGATCGGCTCGCCGCCGAGCACACGCTCGTCATGCCGGACCTGCGAGGCTACGGACAGAGCGAGAAGCCCCCCGGCGACAGCCGCCACACGACGTACTCCAAGCGCGCGATGGCGGCGGACGCGCTGCGGCTGATGGAGGGACTCGGCCACGAGCGGTTCGCGGTCGTCGGCCACGACCGGGGCGCGCGGGTCGCTCACCGCCTGGCGCTCGACGCACCGGGTGTCGTCCGGTCGCTCGCGGTGCTCGACATCGTCCCGACGCACTACCTGTTCCATCACGTCGATCGGCCGCTGGCCGACGGCTACTTCCATTGGTTCTTCCTGACCCAGCCCGAGCTGCCCGAGCGCCTCATCGGCGCCGACATCGAGGGGTGGACTCGCTGGGTCCTGGATCGGTGGGCGGGTGACGCCCGACCGATCGATCCGGCGGCGGTGGACGAGTACGTGGCCGGGATGTCGAGCCCGGGCGCGGTGCACGCCAGCTGCGAGGACTACCGGGCGGCGGCCAGCATCGATCTCGAGCTCGACGACGCCGACGTGTCGGCGGGCCGCCGGGTGCAGGCGCCGCTGCTCGCGTTGTGGGGAGACGAGGGCCGCATGGGCCAGCTCTACGACGTCGGCCGGATCTGGACCGACTATGCGGACGAGGTGTCCGGCAGAGCCGTGCGCGGCGGCCACTTCGTCGCCGAAGAGGCGCCGGAGGAGACCTCGGACGCGCTGCTGGCGTTCCTGCGCGATCCAGCCGGCTGGGAGGCGACGCTGTGAGGTCCCGAGCCTCAGCCTGACGCGTGCCTACTCCGGCGCGACCACCTCGGCCTCGGTGGAGGCCCCCTGGTCCTCGTCGGCCGGCTCCTCCGACTCCGGCACGAAGCCGCCGATCTCGATGATCCCGTTCTGCGGCTTGTAGGTCCACCGGAACGTCTCGTCGCGCTTCACGTCGGTGCCCTCGTAGACGGTCCGCGTGTAGCTGACCTTGAAGCCCGGCGACCCCGGGTCCTGGATGTAGCGCAACTCGCCGGGCGCAAGATCCTCTCCCGCGCGCTCGGTGATCTCCGGCTCCTCGAAGTCGCTTCGCCCACCGGTCTCGGTCTCGACCCGTCGGTCGTGGCCGTTGGAGTACAGCCGCACGGTGATCGCCCCGTCCGATGTCTGGCTGTCGACGAGGACGTTGCTCGGCCAGTCGTTGACGACGACGACGTCGGGGCCGCCCCACGAGATCGTCGCCTCGCGGCCTTCCGGATAGCGCGAGATGTAGAACTCGTGCGGGCGGTGCTCGGCGATCTCGAGGCCCGCGAAGAACGCGGCGTTGTAGAAGGTCGTCGCGATCTGGCTGACGCCGCCGCCGACCCCGTCCTCGAGCTCTCCACCCGAGATCTCAGGGGCCGGGACGAACCCGCGCTCCTCGGTGCGCTCGCCGATCGCGTCGTTCAGCGAGAAGGTCTCGCCCTTCTTGATGATCGCGCCGTCGAGCAGCGCCGCTCCGCGCTGGATGTTCGTGACCCGCGGCTCTCCGGGGGTGAACTCGGTCGTGAACTCGCCGACGAGCTCGTTGATGTCGAGCGCCTCCAGATCGGCGCTCTTGCGGCGCGGGCGGATGACCTCGTAGCGGGCCTTGACCGACTTGGCGCCTTCCGGGCGCTGCACGATGGCGCGGCCGATCGCGTTCAGGTCGAGCCGGCGACCCGTGCGCTCGGGGACGATCTCGATGCCGCTGGCGACCGGCTGGAACCGTGCGTCGCTCGCCTCGACCTCGCGCGAGGCGAAGGCCGGGCGGAGCCGTTCGGCGAGGAGGTCGCCGTTCAGCCGGACCAGCAGGTCCGGCGCGTCGGGCACGAACTCGATCGCCTGCCGCAGGAAGTTCCGGTCGAGCGGGAAGCCGTACGGGCCCTGCGCGACCGACACCGGGCTCGACGTGGCGCGCTCGGCCACCTCGACGGCGCGCTGCGCCGCGGCGTCCGAGATCGGCGCGTCGTGCGGGCCGAGCGGGATCTCGATCTCGTCGGGGAGCTCGGCGAGCCTCGCCTCGAGCCAGAGCGGATCCACGCCGTTGCCGGGCGCGCCAGAGCGAACGGCGAAGCCGTCGCCGGAGGCGACGACGGTCGCCCCCCGTGCGGGCTTCTCGCTCAGCTGGCCGACCACCTGGTCGACGATGGCGTCGACGCGATTGCGGTTGATCACCGGCTCGACCGCGACCTCACGCCGTGAGGCGATGCCGATGCGAGCCAGCAGGTTCCCGAAGGCGCCCCGCTCGGTGGCGGCCGCCTCCACCGCGGCGTCCAGGTCGGCTCCTCGGATCAGCTCGCCCTTGTCGACGCGAAGCTCGAAGGCGGGGGCGTCCGGACTGGTCAGGACGATCGTCTCGGAGCGCAGCTCCTCGAGGCGAGCTGCGGCGACCTCGCGGACCTCCTCGTCGGTCAGCCCGCTGACGTCGACCCCGTCGAGCGAGACCCGTGGCGGTGCGCCGTCGCCCCCCCGGGCGAGCGCCGCTCCGGTCAGCCCGAGCGCAACGACGGCAAGGACGACCAGCGCGACTGCGAGCAGCCGACCGCCTCGCCACCTCCAGGAGCGCTTCGCCATGAGCAACCCACGACTTTACTGCGGTTCTGCCGGAACTCCGAAGAAGCTGTCACCGCGCAGCCGCACGTTGCGGGCTTCGCCGCGCACGGGAGCGGCTCAGTCGCGTCGAAGGGGGCGCGGCGTGGCCGGGGCCGAGTCCTCGTCCATCGTGTTGCGCACGAGCAGGGTCTTGTTCCGAAACTCGATCTCACCGGCGTCGGCCAGGCGGCCGAGGGCGATCGTGACCGACTCCCGCACCGCTCCCACCATGCCCGCGAGCTCCCGGTGGGTGAGGCGCAGGTCCAACCGGATGCCGTCCGGGGTCACGACGCCGAAGCGCTCCGCCAGCTGGCGGAGCTTCAGGAGGAGCCGTCGCTCGACACGCGGCTCGAGCGCGATGGCGATCGCGAGCTCACGGTCGGCCACCTGGCGCGACAGCGTCCGGTAGAGGCCGAGCGCGAGCTGCGGATCCGAGAGCCACTCCGACAGGCGCTCCTCCGGGACCAGGAGCACGGACGACGGCTCGATGGCGACGGGCAGGGGGCGCGGGCCGACCTCCGCCCACGAGTCGGTCGGGCGGACCAGCACCTCGCCCTCCTCGAGCAGGCCGATGATGCGCGAGCGGCCTTCGGGCCCGGCCACCGTCAGCGCCAGGCGCCCGGCGAGCACGACGCAGCAGGCGGCTCCCGAGCCGATCACGTCGATGCTCTCGTCGATGTCGAGCTTCCTCGGCTCCAAGCCCGCGATCGCGGCTTGGAGGCCATCGCCAGTCAGCTCGGCGAAGGGGTCGAGGTCGTCGATCCTGAGGTCCTCGTCGCGGGTGGGCAAATCGTACTCGCCGACGGTTCGGTCAGCCGGCGATCACGCCGATGGCGGCGGCCGTGTTCACGGTCATGTGTGCGGTCACGCTGGCGCCGTAGCCGCGCCAGCGGTAGAGGAACGCGAAGCCGATGCCGATGGCGAGGAGGAACACCGCGCGCGGCCAGATCTGCCAGGCGTCGACGTGCGCGGCGGCGAAGACGGCCCCGCTGACGATGGCCGCGACCCAGAAGGGCATCTTCCGCACGAGCCCCCGCAGGAGCAGCGCACGGAAGAGCAGCTCCTCGCCGAACGGCGCCAGGATGACCAGGGCGAACACGAGCAGGCCCTGCTGCCACGGAACCGAGAAGCCGATGTCGTTGCCGAGGTCCTCCAGCTGGTCCTCGACCGCCGGGTCGAGGGCCATGGCGATGCTGAAGATGATCCCGGCCGCGATGAGCGCCGCGAGGCCGATCCCGACCCCGATCCCGATCGAGGTCGGAGTCCGTCCCTTCCCGGCGACTGCGAGGCGGCGGAACGTGCTCGGGAGCGTGAGGAGCAGCATCACGCCGAGCGCGACCAGGCAGAGTCCGGCGATCGTCTGCCCGATGGCGAGCGCGGCGTCCTCGGACAGGCCGGCCCCGTCGAGCGAGATGACCGCCACGCCCGCCACGACGAACGAGCCGATGACGGCGAGCGGCGGGCCGAGGACCCGCCACCAGAAACCCGGGCCGGGCCCGGGGAGCCGGGGCGGCGGGGGTGGTCGCTCGCTCGGGTGCACCGCGTCGGTCGTGCCCATCCTCGGCGATGATGACACGGGTACGATCGCGGGGATGTCGATGCGCCAACCAGCGGTCGGGACCGGCGAGTGAGGGACCTGGCCGGGCGCTCCGCGCTGCGTCAGCCGGTCGAGATCGAGCTCTTCGAGGGGCCGCTCGACCTCCTCACGACGCTCGTGCTCAGGGAGGAGATCGAGCTGCTCGAGCTGCCGCTCGCCGACCTCGTCGACTGCGCGCTGCCGGTCGACGAGCGGGACCGCTGGAGCGCCGCGGTCACCGCCGAGCTGACGCTCCTGCTCGCCGCGCTCGGAGAGCTGAAGGCTCGCCGAATGCTGGGCGAGGAGGGGGAGGAGGAGCCGCGCGAGGACGCCGAGGAGGTCGCCGCGCGCCTCGCCGCGCGCCTCGTCGCCTACGCGCCGTATCAGCGCGCGGGCGAGTGGCTCGCCCAGCAGGGCGACGCCGAGGCGGGCCACCACTACCGTCGCGTGCCGCTCCCAAGCGCCGCTCCAGGGCCGATGGGGGACGCCGACGAGCTTCGCGACGCCCTCCAGGCGTTGCTCCTCTCCCGTCAGGCTCCCTCGCTCAGCCACATGTCCTCGAGGCGGGTGCGGATCGAGGACGTGCTCTCGAACCTGCGTACGCTGCTGGGGGACCGGCGGCGGCTCAGCTTCGACGAGCAGGTCGCCGGCGCGGACCGCATCGAGGTCGCCGTCACCCTGCTCGCGGCGCTGGAGCTGAACCGCCTCGGTGAGGTCAGCCTGCACCAGTCGGAGCCGTTCGCCGACATCACGATCGAGGCCCGTTGACCGAGCTCTCCCGCGCCATCGAGGCGATCCTCTTCCTCTCTCCGGAGCCCGTGCCGGTGGTCACGCTGTGCGAGCTGACCGAGCAGTCCCCGGGAGAGGTGCAGCGGGCCCTCGGCGAGCTCACGCATCGCCACGGCGCCGACTCCGGCCTCGAGGTGGCCGAGGTCGGGGACGGCTACGCGCTTCGCACGAGCGTCGACCTGGTGGAGGTCTGCGATCGCTTGCGGGCCCGGCCCCCCGAGGCGCGACTGTCGCGGCCGGCGCTCGAGACGCTCGCCGTCGTCGCGTACCTCGAGCCGATCTCCCGGGCCGAGATCGCTCAGCTGCGAGGGGTCTCGCCGGACGCGACGATCACGACGCTGCTCGAGCGGGACCTCATCGAGGAGGCGGGGAGGACTCCGCGCGGCGGAACCCGCTACCGGACGACCCCGGCGTTCCGCGAGCGATTCGGACTTCAGGGTCGTAGCTCGTTGCCGCCGATCGAGCGGTTCGAGCTCACCGGGCCCGAAGCCGACGCGATCAGGGCCAAGCTCAGCGTCGTCAGTGGGATCGATCGCAATGCCGAGCCAGCCGAGCCCGAGGGATGACGGCAACGACCCGCAACGCACCGATGCGCGTGCATCGCGCGCTCGCGCAGGCCGGCGTCGCGAGCCGCCGAGCCGCGGAGAAGCTCGTGCGCGAGGGGCACGTGACGGTCAACGGTGTCACGGCGCACGTCGGTCAGGTGCTCGAGCCCGAGGACGAGCTCGCGGTCGACGGGCGCGTCGTCGAGGCCGAGCCGGTGCGGACCTATCTGCTGAACAAGTCGGCCGGCACGGTCTCGAGCGCTCGGGACCCGCAGGGGCGGCCAACCGTGCTCGACCGCCTGCCGGACGAGCTGCGGCTCTACCCGGTCGGGCGGCTGGACCTCGACACGACCGGGGCGCTGCTCGTCACCAACGACGGGGAGCTCGCCAATGCCCTGATGCATCCGCGCCACGGCGTGGGGAAGACCTACGAGGTGCTGCTGGAGGGCCGGGTGTCGGCCGCGTCGATCCGGCGACTCCGGGAGGGGGTCGAGCTCGAGGACGGACGCACCGCGCCGGCGCGGGTCGAGCGAATCGCGCGACAGGAGCCGGGGGGTACCTGGGTCGAGATCGAGATCAGGGAAGGCCGCAACCGTCAGGTGAAGCGAATGGGCGAGGCAATTGGGCACCCCGTGCGAAAGCTGCATCGGAGTCGGTACGCGGGGATCAGCCTGAAGGGGCTCTCTCGTGGCTCGTGGCGTCCGCTCGCCCCCGAGGAGCTGACGACGCTGCGCCGAGTTGCGGGGCTGGCCGAGTGAGCGAGTCGCGGCTTCACGCCATCCGGGGGGCGATCTCGGTGCCCGAGGACACCAGCGAGGCCATCCGGGCGGCGACGGCGCAGCTGCTCGGAGAGCTACTCGGCCGGAACGGCCTGACCGCCGAGGACCTCGTCTCGATCATCTTCACGTCGACCGCCGACCTGGTCTCGGACTTCCCGGCGGTGGCGGCGCGCGAGATGGGGCTGTCAGGGGTGCCGTTGCTGTGCACGCGCGAGATTCCCGTGACCGGCTCACTACCGCGGTGCGTGCGGGTGCTGGCGCACTGCTACCCGCCGCCTGGGGTCGAGGTCAGGCACGTCTACCTGGGTGAGGCGCGGCAGCTGAGGATGGACCTGCCTGAATAGGCAAGGAGTCGCAGATCCGGCCCTTCGGGTGCACGAGCAAAGCTCGTGGCGCCTCTCGTTCTGGATCTGTCGACTCCGCGCAGGCCGCAGTGCCGGCGTACTCCCGGCACGATCAACTCGTCGCGCGATCGCGCGATGAGTTGATCGTGCCCGGATGGCGCGAGTCTCTCCAGCCGGGAGGGCTGGTGTGGTCGAGTCGTGCCGCAAGGAGTGCGCCGGTGACCGGCCGAAGTCGTGGTCGTCTCGGCAGCCGCTTGCGGATGTTCAGGATGAGCCCAGCCGGACGGCCGGGGTCATCCGGGCGTCCGCTCGAGTCCTCTCTCTGAACACCTGCGACCGATCGTTCCGGGGAACTGATCGCCTTCGGGTTCAGCTCATGCGGACAACCGGACGGTCCGGGTCATCCAGACCCGGCTGCGTCCTCTCGCTGAACACCTGCGACCGATCGGTCCGGGGAACCGATCGCTCTCGGGTTCAGCTCACTAGTCGTGGTCGCCGACCTCGCCCCGCGCCACGATCGCGTCGACGTCGAGCATCCGCACCTCGCCGGCCCGCTTCACGATCAGCAGCATGTCGCTCATCGTCGAGACCTCCTCGACCTGCTCGTCGACGAACCACTGCAGGAACGAGAACGTGGCGTGGTCGTCCTGCGACTGCGCGAGCTTGACGAGGTCGTTGATGTGCCCGGTGACCTCCTCCTCCCACGCGAGGCTGAGCGCGACCGCCTCCTCGGAGCTCTCGAACGTGATCCGCGGCGCGGCGAGCGCGGGGATGGCCACCTCGGCCCCCTGGTCCATGAGGTACCCGCGGAACTTCATCGCGTGCTCGTGCTCCTCTTCAGCCTGGTTGGCGAAGAAGATCGTGAGCGCCGGAAGCGCCTGGGAGTCGAAGTAGCTCGAGATCTGCAGGTACTGCAGGTGGGCTTCGAGCTCACGGCCGATCTGGGCATTGATGGCGTCAGCAACCTTGTCCGAGACCGGCATCCGGGCTCCTCCTCGTCGTCGTGTGGACGGACCCGATTATACGAGCGCCCCCGGACCACCATCGTTGATTTCGTGGGCTCTGGGGTTGACGCGCCCGGGGGCGGTCCTGATACGTTGCCGCGCGATCGGCGACCTGGGAGGCCGCACCGATCGTGCCCCGGCCACAAATCGCTCGCGTTGCGCGAGGCCAGATCCTCTGGCTTGCGCTCGCGGTACTGATACTGATCGTCGCCAGTGGCCAGGCGGCGGCAATCGACCTCCCCTCTCGACAGGGGACGTCGACCGGACAGTCGGCAGCCCCAGCGGAGGGCGCGGGAGCGGCTGCCGCTGCACCCCGCGGCAAGCACGTCGTCATCAGGCGCGGCGCCCGCGGGCAGCGCGTCATGCAGCTGCAGCGGCGCCTGCGCGCGAACGGTTTCCGCATTCGGCTCGACGGCCGCTACGGCGGCAGCACCGTCAAGGCGGTGCGGCGAGCCCAGCGCAAGCTGGGGCTGCGCGTGACCGGGGTCGCGACCCCCGCCTTGCAGCGCCGCTTGGGCGTACCGGCGCCGATCGCCGCGGGCTCGGCGGTCTCTGAGTACCTGGTCACGTTCCCGATGCCGAAGTCGGTCGAGTATCGCTACTTCAACGACTACTTCGCGCCGCGGAGCACCGGCATGCACGGCGCGACCGACATCCTGGCGCCGCATGGCGCACCGATCCTGTCCGCGACGCACGGCACGGTGATGGACCTGCGCCGGACCGACAGCGGCCTCGGTGGCCTCTACGTCTACATCCGGGATCCGGGCGGGACTTGGTACTACTACGCCCACCTCAGCTCGATCCCGCGCAGCCTGCAGCCCGGTGACACCGTGTGGCCAGGCCGGGTGATCGGCCGGAACGGCTCCTCGGGCAACGCCAGCTACGGCGCGCCGCACCTCCACCTGGAGATCATGCTCGGCAAGCGGGGCGGTCCGAACACCAACCCGTTCCAGCACCTCGTGGCCGTCGACCCCAAGCCGAGGTCGCAGACCGAGATCTAGGCAAGGAGGGCACAGAGCCCCGGTCCTTGCCGTCGACGACCTCTGGTCGTCGCCTCAGTTCTTCCGGGGCTGGTTGCCCGACGCGCAGGCCGCAGTGCTTCGCCCTGAGGGCAATCGGTCCGCGTTGTGAATGCCCCCTGGGCGTGCCCTCAGGGTGAAGTGACCGGCCGAAGTTGGGGGATGAGGGCACAGAGCCCCGCCTGGTGTTGCCGACGGGCGCAGCCCGTCGCGCCGGCTGGTGCGGAGCTGGTCGCCGTTTGTCCAGGTCCCCGCCGGTGATGCAGTCGGGTTGTCCCGACTTCGGCCGATCACCGGCGCACTCCTTGCGGCACGATTCGGCCACACCAGCCCTCCTGGCTGAAGGGACTCGCGCCATCCAGGCGCGATTTGCCTTCATCGCGCGATCGCGCTCCGAATAGCTCGTGCCGGGAGTACGCCGGCACTGCGGCCTGCGCGTCGGGCAACCAGCCCCGGAGACATCGATGCGACGACCAGGGGTCGTCGGCGGCACAGGGCCAGGGCTCTGTGCCCTCCTTGCTAGCGCGCTTCCTTGTAGGTGACGTGCTTGCGGGCGATCGGGTCGT
Organism: Thermoleophilia bacterium; assembly: GCA_028285405.1. Lineage (GTDB taxonomy): Bacteria > Actinomycetota > Thermoleophilia > Miltoncostaeales > Miltoncostaeaceae > JANQPH01. The sequence continues at coordinate 35,268 of JANQPH010000032.1, read as the reverse complement.
ACTTCTTGACCTCGAGTCGGTCCGGGGTGTTGCGCTTGCTCTTCTCGGTCACGTAGACGTGACCGGTCCCCGCGGTCGACTCCAACCGAATCCCCTGGCGCGGTCCCTGCTTGGCCATGATCGCTCCCGTTCTCGGGCCGTGGTTTGTGGCGCTTGGCGATCTGACCGCGCGCCGACGACGCAGAGTAGCCCATTTTCGCTATGGTCCCTCGTCGGTCCGAAGGAGAGCCGTGTCTCAGGTCTGTCAGGTCACCGGCCGCCGTCCCAAGGCGGGCAACAACCGATCTCACTCGATGCGCGCGACCAAGCGTCGCTTCATGCCGAACATCCAGAAGCGTCGGTTCTGGGTTCCGAGCGAGCGCCGGTACGTGCACCTGACCGTGAGCGCGCGCGGGCTGAAGCGCATCGACCGCATCGGCATCGATCGCGTCCTGTCAGAGATCAGGGCGAGGGGCGAGAAGGTCTGAGCTCCGAGGCTGCGGCCCCGGACGAGGCGAAGCGCGCGGCGACGATCGCGTGGGAGGAGCTCGACAACGAGCGATTCTCGCGCGAGTTCACGGCGCCGCTGATCAGCCGGCTGGTCGGCCCGCCCTCCGCGGGTGTGTCGGCGCTGTCGGTGGGATGCGGTGTCGGAGCCGACGTGGAGACGCTGTGGCGCATGGGCTTCGACGCTCACGGCATCGAGCCCGGCTACCGGGCTGACGCCTGGGATCGCCGCGAGTGCCCCGAGCGGCTGCACGCCGCCCTCGGCCAGGAGCTTCCGTTCGAGGACGGGCGCTTCGACTCGGCGGTGTCCTTCGGGGTGATCGAGCACGTCGGGGCGATCGGCGACTCGGTCGACGTGCACCCGGACGTCTGGGAGCAGCGCCAGCAGTTCGCGCGCGAGATCGCGCGGGTCGTCCGACCCGGTGGCGCGATCGTGCTCAGCACGCCCAACCGGCTGTTTCCGATCGACTTCTTCCACAGCACGGACCGGTTCGGCCTCCGCTGGCACTCGCCGAAGGAGCGGTTCTCGCTCTCGTACGGCGACATGCGCCGGCTCTTCGTCGAGGACGCGGGCTGCGCGTCGATCGACCCGCTCGGGATGGACCGGGCGTTCGTCTTCAAGCGCAGCCAGACGCACCTCTGGGGGCGGGTGCTGACCCCGGTCGCGCGAGCGGGGCTGGCGGCGGCCGGTCGCTGGCCGGTCTCGCTGCTCCAGCAGACGCCGATCATGCCCTTCCTGATGGTCCACATCACGCGCTAATGGATGCGCCGACCGACCGAACGGTTGGCATCGCCGCCTCGCCGCGACTTGCGGGGATACCCGACTACGAGCCGGGCCTGAGCGTCGCCGACGCGCTGCGCCGCTTCGGCGTCGCCAACGCGGTGAAGCTGGCGTCCAACGAGAGCCCCTACCCACCGCTGCCCGAGGTCGTCGCGGCGATCGCAGACGCCAGCGGGGCCCTCAACCGGTATCCGGACGGGCCGGCCGGGGCGCTGCGGCGCGCGATCGCCGAGCTGCACGGCGTCGACACGGAGCAGGTCGTCATCGGCAACGGCTCGTGCGAGCTGATCCTCTATGCGGGGCAGGCGCTGCTCGACCCCGGGACCACGCTCGTCCACGCGGACCCCTCGTTCTCGCTCTACCCGCACCTGGCGGGGGCCGCCGGAGCCGAGGCGATCGGCGTGCCGCTGTCGTCGGACGGTGGGCACGACCTCGAGTCGATGGCGGCCGCGGTCGACGAGCGGACCCGGCTCGTGATCGTCTGCAACCCGAACAACCCGAGCGGGCGCTACCGCGGGGCGTCCGAGATCGAGATGCTCCTCGACCTCGTGCCGGCGGACGTCGCGGTCCTGGTCGACGAGGCCTACTTCGACTTCGTGAGCGCGCCGGACCGCGGCCGGGTGATGTCCCTGGCGCGCGATCGCGAGAACCTGCTCGTGACCCGCACGTTCAGCAAGGCATTCGGCTTGTGCGGGCTGCGGATCGGCTACGGCGTCGGCGGCCGGTCGTGGGTGGAGGCGATCGACCGCGTGCGACAGCCGTTCAACACCAACGCGCTGGGGCAGGCCGCCGCGCTCACCGGGCTCGAGCACCGTGGAGCGCTAGCCGAGCGGATCGCCGAGACCGTCCGCGAGCGGGAGCGTGTTGCGGCCGGTGTTGCCCTGGCCGGGGAGCCCTTCATTCCCAGCGAGGCAAACTTTATCCTGGTGGGGTCGTCTGACGGCCGCAGCCCACGCGGCGACGACGGGGGAGCGTTGCACCTCGCCCTGTTGCGCCGAGGCGTGATCGTCCGCGACGGGGGTGCCCTCGGGTGCCCAGGACACATTCGGGTCTCGATCGGGACCCCGCACGAGAACGACGCCTTCCTCGAGGCGCTTCCCGAAGCGCTCGACGAGGTGGGGCGAACCAGCCAGGAGGATGGCGGCCAACCATGATGGTGATCATGCAGCAGGGCGCGACCGAGGAGCAGATCCGCCATGTCATGGAGCGGCTCGAGGCCGCGGGCGTGAAGCCCCACCCCTCGCGCGGGGAGTTCGTGACGGTCATCGGCGCGATCGGCGACGACCGCGAGCTGGTGGCATCGCTGGCGCTCGAGGCCGAGCCCGGCGTCGAGAAGGTCGTTCCGATCCTGAAGCCGTACAAGCTCGTCTCGACCGACTTCCGCGGCGGGACCGACGTCGTCGTCGAGGTCGCCGGGCGCAAGGTCGGCAACGGCTCGTTCGGCCTCATCGCCGGCCCGTGCGCGGTCGAGACGCGCGAGCAGACGCTCACCGCCGCCCACGCCGCCAAGGACGCCGGCGCGTCCATGCTCCGGGGCGGGGCCTACAAGCCGCGCACGTCGCCGTACGCGTTCCAGGGCCTCGGCGCTCCGGGCCTCGACATCCTGCGCGAGGCGCGCGAGGAGACGGGCCTGCCCATCGTGACCGAGCTGATGAACCTCAGGCAGCTCGACGACGTGCTCGACGTCGCCGACGTGGTCCAGATCGGCGCCCGGAACGTCCAGAACTTCGACCTTCTCCGCGAGGTCGGTCAGGCCGGAGTGCCGGTGCTGCTGAAGCGGGGGATGGCGACCACGATCGAGGAGTGGCTGCTCTCGGCCGAGTACGTCGCCCGTGAGGGCAATCCGAACGTGATCCTGTGCGAGCGCGGCATCCGCACCTTCGAGCCGGCGACGCGAGCGACGCTCGACATCTCCGCCGTCCCGGTGACCAAGAGCCTCTCGAGCCTGCCGGTCATCGTGGACCCGAGCCACGCCGCGGGCAAGCGCGACTACATCCTGCCGATGGCGCGCGCCGCCGTCGCGGCGGGCGCGGACGGCCTGATCGTCGAGATCCACCCGGCGCCCGAGCACGCGCTCTGCGACGGTCCGCAGGCGCTCCACACCGAGACCTTCGACGAGTGGGTCGCCGACATTCGGCGGATCGTCGACGTCATGGGCAAGGTGATCGCGGGCGACGGCTCCGTTCCGGTCGGGGCCTAGCCCCATGTCGGTGGAACCCGTCGCCGTCATCGGCGTCGGGCTGATGGGGGCCTCGCTCGGGCTCGCGTTGCGCGAGCGGGCCGGCGCGCGGGTCGTGCGCGGCTTCGATCCCAGCACCGCCCACGCGGCGCAGGCGCTCGAGCGCGGCGCGATCACGGACCTGGCCTCGAGCATCGAGGAGGCGACCCAGGGTGTCGGCGTCGTGTTCGTCGCGACACCGGTGCCCCAGATCGTCGAGACCACGAGGTCGGCGATCGCCGCCAGCGACGAGGCGTGCGTGGTCAGCGACCTGGGGTCGACCAAGGGTGGGGTGATGCGTGGCCTCACGCCGAGCGAGCGCCGACGTTTCGTCGGCGGGCACCCGGTCTGCGGTGGTGAGACGAGCGGCCCCGCCGCGGCGCGATCCGATCTCTTCTCCGGGGCCTCCTGGTTCCTGACGCCGCCCGACGAGATCGATCCCGAGCTCTACACGCGCGTCCACCGCGTCGTCACGGCGGTGGGGGCCCGTCCGACCGCGATCGACGTCGACGAGCACGACCGCCTGATGGCCCTCGTGTCGCACATGCCGCACGTGCTGGCCGCGACGCTCGTCAACGAGGCGGCCGACGCCACGGGAGACGGACGAGACGTGCTGTCGGCCGCCGGCCCGTCGTTTCGCGACCTGACCCGCGTGGCGGGCTCGAACCCCGAGCTCTGGGCCGACATCCTGGTCGACAACGCCGGCGCGCTCGCGCCGGTGGTCCGAGCGAGCGGCCGGCGGCTGGCGGCCCTCGCCGACGCCATCGATGCGCGAGATCGCGACGCGATCCTCACCGAGTTCGCGGCCGCGCGCGGCAGCCACTCGCGGATCGGGCCGACCGCTCCCGCCGGCGGTGAGCACATCACGATCGAGGTCCCGGTCGCGGACCGGCCGGGGGCGCTCTCGGCGATCACGACAGCGCTCGGCGACGCCGGCGTGAACATCGCCGATCTGTCCCTGCGCCCCGGCCCGCCCGGCGGTCAGGGGGCCCTGCTGGTGACGGTCGAGGGCGCCTCCGACGCGGAGCTCGCGCGAGGCGTCCTGTTCAGCGCGACGGATCTCTAGGCTCCCGCGGATGGGTTCCGACGAGCTGATCTCGCTGACCGGCATCAAGCCGACCGGCTCGCCGACGCTCGGCAACTTCCTCGGGATGCTGCGGCCCGCGCTCGATCTCGCCCAGGACCACCGGGCGCTCTACTTCATCGCCGACTACCACGCGCTCACCACGGTCCACGACGGCGAGCAGATGCGCGAGGCGACGGCCGAGATGGCGGCCACCTGGCTGGCGGTCGGGCTCGACCCCGAGCGCGCGGTCATCTACCGCCAGTCCGACGTCCCGGAGGTCTTCGAGCTCACCTGGGTCCTGAGCTGCTTCGCGCCGAAGGGCCTGCTGAATCGGGCGCACGCGTACAAGGCGATCGTCGACGAGAACTCCGGCGCGGGCAGGACGCAGGACGACGGCGTCAGCATGGGCCTCTTCAACTACCCGGTCCTGATGGCGGCCGACATCCTCGCCTTCGACGCCGACGTCGTGCCCGTCGGGCTCGACCAGAAGCAGCACCTCGAGATCACCCGGGACATCGCGGCGGCGATGAACTCGATCTACGACGCCGAGCTGCTGAAGCTGCCCGAGCCGCTGATCCGGGAGGTCGTCGAGACCGTTCCCGGCACCGACGGGCGCAAGATGAGCAAGAGCTACGACAACACGCTGCCGATGTTCATCGGCGCCGACGAGATGCGAAAGCGGATCCGCCGGATCGTGACCGACTCACGGCGGCCCGAGGAGCCGAAGGATCCCGAGACCGACACGCTGTTTCGGATCTATCGGGCCGTCGCCCCGGCCGAGGCGACCGAGGAGCTGCGCGTCAAGTATCTGGACGGGGGGATCGGGTACGGGCAGGTGAAGGACGACCTCGCCGACCGGGTCGAGGAGCTCCTGGGAGGCCCCCGTCAGCGGTTCCACGAGCTGATGGATGATCGCTCGGAGCTCGAGCGCATTCTCGCCGACGGCGCGGAGCGGGCGCGGCAGATCGCCTCGGGCGTCCTGTGGCGGGTGCGCGCCGCGATCGGGGTCGGCCCCTCCGGCTAGGGCGCCAGGTGGGCGAGGATCGCCGCCGACAGCGCCCCGCCCCGCCAGGCGAGCGGTGACTCGCCCTCCTCCTCGACCATAAGGGCCGCGTTCGGGATGCGGTCCGCCCAGGTCCGGGCGACCTCCAGCGGATGGTCGGGATCGGCGTCGTCGCGCGAGCCGACGACGAGCGTCGGCGCAGCGATCGTCTCCAGTCCCTCGAGGCCGTCGAAGGCGGCGGTGCGGGGGGTCGCCCGAAGCGCGGCAGCGGTTGCGGCGGGCTCGACGTGCCGGCCCACCCGCTGGCGAATCACGGTCTCGACGGCCGACTCGTAGCGCTCCGGTAGTCGCAACGGCTTGAGGGCATCGAGGAATCCGTCGGGCCCGCCGGTCTCGAGGCCGTCCGCCAGGCGGTCCCAGCGCGGGATGTTGGCGCTGGGCTCGCCTCGGTGGGCCGGTGTGATCGCGACGAGCGCCGAGACGAGCTCCGGATGGCGGATCGCAAGCCCCGCGGCGGTCGCGGCGCCCATGGACTGACCGACGACGGCCGCCCGCTCGACGCCCAGCTGCGCGAGGACCTCGGCGGCGTCCTCGACCATTCGGTCGTAGTCGTACGCGTCGACGGTCGGCGCCGGGTCGGACTCTCCGTGCCCGCGTGCGTCGAAGGCGATGACCCGGTGTCCGGCGCGATCGAGGGCCCGCGATCCGTGCACGACGTAGCGGCGGGTCGCCGTCAGCCCGTGGAGCAGCAGGATCGGCGGGCCGGCCCCGATCTCCTCGATCGCGAGGCGTACCCCGTCCGAGGTCGTGAGCCACGACGTCGTGGAGTCCTTCGCCAGCTCGAGGCGGTTCGGCGGCACCCGGGAAGGCTATCCCCGGCGTACGGACCCGCGGGTGCCGCTGGGTGCCGGGTTGGGCTCGTGCTTGGATTCACGGATGGAGGGTGGTCCCGCCGAGCACGAGCGCGCGGAGCGTGCGCTCGGCCACGAGGTCAGCCTCGTGCTGTCGCCCGAGCTGCCCGGTGAGCCGCTGCTCGCCGCGAGCGTCGCCGGCGACCCGCCGAGGGTTCGCGTCGCCTGGGTCGGCGACGACGGCGAGGTCCTCGCCCGCCTTGCGTGCCCGCCGGCCCGCCCGAGCCGCGCCCGTCCGGTGTCAGCCACCTCGGTCACGGTCGAGCTTCCCGAGCTGGACGACCGGCTGCTCGTCTCACGCCTCGCGCCCGAGGCCGCGGCGGCACTTCCGCGGGTCGTCGAGGCGGCCGAGCCCGAGCCGGTCGGCGCGGGGACGGACGGCGTCGCTATCGCCCGGCTCGACAAGACCGCCGTCGTGACCGGCGTCGGTGCGCTCGATGGCTCCGGCGAGCCCGTGGGGATGCTCGTGCGCGCCGGGATCGGCGAGCTGCACCTGGGGCCCGACGGCATCTCCGGGCGGCTCGGGGCGAGCCACGGGATGGCGGCGGGGATCGGCGCGGGCCGGTGGGTGGAGACCGAGCTCGAGGCCGAGATCGAGACCGGGGGACAGATCGCCGCTCCGGCGCGGATCCCGGAGGGTCTCGGCGAGCGGCGACTTCGGATCGAGCCCGAGATCGCGCATCCCACGGCCCCGCCGACCGTGGTCAGCGTGTGGGGCGGCGACGAGCGGACGCGCCTGCTCCTGCGCCAGGCGGCGGCACCGCTCGCGAGCCCCGAGACCGCCGGGCCGCGCGCGAGGGCGGTGGACGTCGGCGGATTCCCGGGGGTGCTGCGGGCTCGCGGGCTGGTCACGCTCGTGTGGGAGACCGATGCGCTCGCGTTCGGGCTCCAGCTGCGCGGCATCGCGGATCCCGTCGAGACCGCGCTCGCGGTTGCTCGCTCGGTCCACGTCGACCCGGGGACCGAGAGCTAACCTGCCGCGGATGCCGATCGTTCGCTTCGAGCCAGCCAGGCGGCTCGCCGGTTCCCTCCGGGTGCCGGCCGACAAGTCCATCACCCACCGGGCGCTGCTGCTGGCCGCGCTCTCGAGCGAGCCGACGAGGATTCGCGGCGCGCTGGACGCGGAGGACACGGCGGCGACGGCCGGCGCGATCGCCGCGTGCGGCGCCACGGTCACCGGGGACCTCGGCGAGGAGATCACCGTGGCGGGTCGCGGGCTGCACGGCCTCCGCCCGCCGCCGGCGATCGACTGCGGCAACGCGGGGACCCTGATCCGCCTCCTGCCGGGCGTGCTCGTCGGCCAGACCTGCGACCGCGTGGTGCTCGACGGCGACGACTCGCTCCGCCGGCGACCGATGGAGCGCGTGGCGGACCCCCTCCGCGCGATGGGGGCGTCCATCTGGACGGCGCCCGGTGGCACCCCCCCGCTCGCGGTGAGCGGGGGCGAGCCGCTCGTGGGCTTCACTCACGGGCTGGCCATGGCCAGCGCGCAGGTGAAGAGCTGCCTGCTGCTCGCTGGCTTGGCGGCGACCGGGGTCACCCGTGTCGTCGAGCCCGGACCGTCGCGGGACCACACCGAGCGAATGCTCGAGGCCGCGGGCGCGCCGATTCGTCGTCACGCCGACGGGGCGGAGGTCGAGGGCCCCGTCGAGCGCATCCAGCTGCCCGATGTCGACATCCCCGGTGACCCTTCGTCGGCGGCGCCGCTGGCGGTGGTGGCCGCGCTGCTCGCGGACGACGAGGTCCGGCTCACCGGCATCAACCTCAACCCGCGGCGAACGGGGTTCTTCGAGGTGATGCGGCGGATGGGGGCCGACATCGAGCTCGTCGAGGCCGGCGAGGTGGCCGGCGAGCCGACCGGAGACCTGATCGTCCGGCGCTCGGAGCGCCTGGTCGCGACCGACGTGGGTGGCGAGGAGATCCCGACGCTGATCGACGAGCTTCCACTGGTGGCCTTGCTCGGAGCGCTCGCGAGCGGGACGACCCGCGTCACGGGCGCCGCCGAGCTCCGGGTCAAGGAGAGCGATCGGATCGCCGCGGTCGCCACGACGATGCGCTCGCTCGGCGTGCCTGTCGACGAGGCGCCCGATGGCTTCGCGGTGCGGGGTACGGGCCGGATTCCGGGGGGCCGGATGGACGCCGAGGGAGACCATCGAATCGCAATGCTCGGCGCGGCCGCGGGACTCCTGAGCGAGGAGGGCGCGTCGGTCGGCGGGTACGAGGCGGTGAGCGTCTCCTACCCGGGTTTCGCCCGGGACCTGGTCGCGCTCGGGGTGGAGGCGTGATCGTCGCGATCGACGGTCCGGCTGGCGCCGGCAAGAGCACGGTCGCGCGAGCTGTTGCCGACCGCATCGGGGCGGCGTATCTCGATACTGGCGCGATGTACCGCGCGCTCACCCTCGCGGCGCTCCGGCGCGGGCTCGACCCCGAGGATGCCGGTGCGGTGGCCGAGCTGGCCGCCGCGACGTCGATCGAGCTCGAGCCCGAGGCGGACGGGGCGCTGCGAGTTCGTGTTGACGACGAGGACGTGACCGCCGCGATCCGCGACGCCGAGGTCACCGCGAGCGTCTCCGCAGTCGCCGCACACGGGCCGGTACGAGAGCGCATGGTGGCCCGCCAGCGCGAGATCCTCACCCGTGGCGGCTGGGTCGCCGACGGGCGCGACATCGGGACGACGGTTGCCCCCGACGCCGAGGTCAAGGTGTTCCTGACGGCCACGCTCGAGGCCAGGGCCACGCGGCGCGCGGACGAGCTCGGCCCCGACGCCGACCGGGCGGACGTCTACGAGGCGGTCAGGGTCAGGGACCGGCTCGACACGACGCGGGCCGAGAGCCCGCTTCGTCGCGCCGACGACGCGCATGTGATCGACTCGACGGACATGAGCGCCGACGAGGTTGTCGAGGCCGTCATCGCCCTGGCCGAGCTAGCGGCGGAGACAGGGGAACGGGCGTGAGCGCGACCGACAATCCCGACGTGCCGTTCCACGACGAGAATGGCGTTCCGCTCTGGGTCAGGTGGGCGTGGATCGTGTCCTCCGCGGTCGTCGTTCCAGGGATTCGCCTCGGGTACCGGTTGCGAGTCCGAGGGGCGGGGGCCATCCCCAAGCGGGGCGGCGTGCTGATCGTCAGCAACCACCTGTCGAGCATCGACCCGCCCGTCGTGGGAACGGCCGCGTGGCCACGCAAGCTCTACTACATGGCGAAGGTCGAGCTGTTCCGATCGAGGCTGCTGCGGTTCGCGATCACCCGCACCGGGGCCTTCCCGGTTCGTCGCGGGGAGGCGGACCGCGATGCGATTCGCATGGCGCGCGGGATCCTGCGGCGCGGCGACGCCGTGGTGATGTTCCCGGAGGGGACCCGGAGCCAGGACGGCGTCCTGGGCGAGCCACATGCGGGTGCGGGCATGCTCGCGCTGGAGGCCGGGATCACCGTCGTGCCGATGGCGCTGTGGGGGACGCAGTCTCGCTTCGGGCCGGCTCGGGCGGTCGTGGGCGAGGCGATCGACATGACCGATCTCGACAGCGGGCCGCGGGCTGAGCGCGCGCGAATCGCGACGGATCGGATGATGGAGGCGCTGGCGGAGCTCGTCCCGCAGGCGGGCGGGCCGGCGCAGCCTCGGAGCGTCGCCGGGCCATGAGCGCGGGCGGCCGCCGCCGACGCGAACGAGAGCCGGCCGGGAGCACGGTGGCGGCCGGCCAGCCCGTCGTGGCCGTCGTGGGCTACCCCAACGTGGGCAAGTCGACGCTCTTCAACCGGATCGTCGGCCGCCGGGACGCGGTCGTGGACTCGACCGCCGGCGTGACGAGGGACCGGCGCCAGGCCGGCGCGGAATGGCGCGGGACCGGCTTCCAGCTCGTGGACACCGGCGGGATCGACGCGGCCGACGAGAGCGCGATGGCCAAGCAGGTCACGGCACAGGCGGCAGCCGCGATCGAGGACGCCGACGTCGTGCTGTTCGTGGTCGACGTCACGACCGCGCCGACGCCCGGAGACGAGGACATCGCCGACCTGCTGCGCCGGTCGGACACACCGGTGATCGTCGTGGCGAACAAGTGTGACGCCGCGCGCCACGAGGCAGCAGCGGCCGGGCTGTGGGCGTTCGGGCTGGGTCCGGTCGTGACGGTCTCGGCGGCCCACGGGCGCGGCTCCGGCGAGCTGCTCGACACGCTCGTCGACACCCTCCCGGCACGGGGTCCCTCGACGAGCGCCTCCGGGCTCGACCGCCCGGCGGTCTGCATCCTCGGTCGGCCGAACGTGGGCAAGAGCTCGATCCTGAACGCGATCCTCGCCGAGCAGCGGGCCGTCGTCGATTCGCGGCCGGGCACCACGCGGGATCCGATCGACACCCTGGTCGACGTCGACGGGCGGGAGGTCGTCCTGATCGACACGGCCGGACTACGAAAGCGGGGCAAGACCCGCGAGGCGCTCGAGCGCTACAGCCAGGTCAGGGCGCTCGAGGCCGCGTCACGCTCCGACGTGGCGCTGGTCGTCTGCGACGCGACCGAGGGGATCACCGACACCGATCTCGCGGCCGCAGAAGCGGCCGTGAAGGCGGGCTGCGCGACCGTGCTGGTCGTCAACAAGTGGGATGCCGCGCAGCCGGAGCTGCTCGATCTCACCGAGCGCATCGAGCGCAAGACCCGACAACGCCCCCCGCTCGAGGTGTGCTCGGCCGTGTCGGGCGAGGGAGTCCATCGCCTGCTCCCGGCGGCGCTGCGCCTCTACGACCGATACCGCGAGCGGGTCCCGACCGGGACGCTCAACCGCATCCTCCGCCAGCTGGCGGAGGAGCGACCGGGTCCGCGCAAGGGCGGTCGCCGCCTGTCGCTGCGCTATCTCGTCCAGACCGGTACATCGCCGCCACGGTTCCGGCTCGACGTCAACGACCGGGACCTGCTGAAGCGCGACTACGTCGTCTGGCTCGAGGGGCGGCTGCGGCGGGAGCTCGGCTTCGAGGGTGTGCCGCTCGTGCTCGACATCAGGGAGCGACGCCGATGAGGCTGGCGGTCCTCGGGGGCGGCAGCTGGGGCGCCGCGTTCGCCGGTCTGGCATCCGGCGCCGGGCCGGTGACCCTCGTGGTGCGCAACCCCGACCGGCTGGCCGGGCTGCGCGACGGCGTCGAGGTCACGACCTTCGACGCGGACGATCCCCTTGGCGGCGCGGACGTCGTCGCCTCCGCCGTTCCGTCTCGCGCCACCGCGGAGGTCGCCGCATGGGCCGCCGGCCGAATGGAGCGCGACGCCGGTGTCCTCTGTCTCACCAAGGGTCTGGACCCGGCGAGCGGTCGGCGCCTGTCGGGCGTGTGGCTCGACCAGCTCGCCCCCGGCACCCCGTACTGCGCGCTCACGGGGCCGAATCACGCCGAGGAGATCGCGGAGGGGCAGCCGTCGGCCGCGGTCATCGCCGGGGACGATGCGCTCGCGCACGCCCTGCAGGCGCGGCTGGCGAGTCCCGTGTTCCGCCCGTACGTGAACCACGACCTGCTCGGGGTCGAGCTGTGCGGTGCGGCCAAGAACGTGATCGCCGTGGCGTCGGGGATGGGGGAGGGCATCGGGCTCGGCGACAACGCGCGAGCGGCGGTGATCACCCGCGGGCTGGCCGAGATGACCCGCCTCGGCGTGGCCTGCGGCGCGGATGCGGACACCTTTCGGGGGCTGGCCGGCGTCGGGGATCTGGTCGCGACCTGCCTCGGGCGATACAGCCGGAACCGCCGCGCGGGTGAGCTGCTCGCGCTCGGGGTGGCGGCGGCCGACCTGGAGCGGGAGCTGGGGCAGGTCGCCGAGGGTCTCTGGACGGCTCGCAACCTCGTCTCGCTGGCGGCCGAGGTGGGCGTTGAGCTTCCGATCTGCGCCGAGGTGCTGGCCGCGCTCGACGGCAAGGACCCGAGGGCCTGCCTGCACGACCTGATGACCCGGGAGCCGCGGCAGGAGACCTGACGGCAGCTGCTCGACCGCGCCGTCGCTCGGCGCCCGGCCATCGTGAACCGTTGCTTTACCGCCGCATGGCGATCCCCGATGCCGGCGTTGCTACCGTCCCGCCCGTCGAGCCCCGGAGCGGAGGTCCACGCTGATGGCCCTGACCATGGTCCCCTCGCGCAAGGTGCGCCGTCGCGCGGCGTTCACGCTCGTGCCGCTGGCCGCGATCGCCGTGGCCGCCGGGTGCGGTGGCGACTCGTCGTCCGGCTCGTCGGCGGGCACGACCGCCGACTACGTCCCGGCGTCGGCGCCGTTCTACGTCGAGGTCGACAGCGACACCCAGAGCGCGCAGTGGCAGCAGGTGAGCGCCCTGCTCAACTCGTTCCCGGGCTGGCCGGGCGGAGATGTCGACGATGCCATCGAGGATGCCCTCTCGGGCGAGGAGATCTCCTACCAGGAGCTCCGCCCGGTGCTCGGCGACAGCGTGGCGCTCGCGCTTCCGCGGGTGCCGCGAAACGCCGCCGGCACCGGACTCCGGGCACCATCGGTCGACGACACCGCCGTCCTCGTCGTCGCCGAGATCGCCGACGGGCAGGAGGATGCCGCGCGGAACCTGGTGACCGGGTCCGGCGCGACCGAGCAGGGCGATCGGGGGGGCGTCACGTATTACGCCGACGAGGACGAGGACGTCTACGTCGCGGTGACGTCGGAGGCCATCGTCCTCGCCGAGAGCGAGGAGACGCTGTTCGCGTCGCTCGACGCGAACGCGAGCGGCGGTGACGCCGTGCTCGCCGGTGTGGGCCGGTTCCAGGACGCGCTCGCCGAGCTTCCCGAGGACGTGTTCGCTCAGAGCTACGTCGGTCTGGGCGAGCTCGTGGCCAGCGTGCAGCAGGATCAGGCGCAGCTGCAGCAGTTCGGCGGCCTCGAGGAGATCGCCAACGCGACGCTCGCGGCATCGCTCACCGCGGAGGCCGACGGCGTCCGCACGCGCGGTGTCATCCTCGGCGCCGACCAGCTCGACGACGCCGCGCCGTTCACCCCGACGCTCGCCGAGCACGCGCCGGCGAACTCGCTCGCCTACATCGGGTTCGCCGACCTCCAGAGCAACATCGCCTCGCTGGTCGACGACCTCCGCGAGTCGGGAGACCCGGACACCGAGGACGCGATCTCGCAGATCGACCAGCTGTCCGGGCAGCTCGAGGCCGTGCTCGGCATCACCATCTCGGACCTGGCGGCCCTGACGAGGGGCGAGCACGCGATCGTCGTCGCGCCGGATCCGTCGAGCGCCGCGCAGGTCGGCGCGGCGCTGCTGCTTCGGGTCGAGGACGGGGCCCGCGCCCAGCAGACGCTCGACGCCCTGCGGACGGGGCTTCCGACGGCGCTCGGCGCCCTCGGGCAGTCGGGCATCCCGGACTGGCAGCAGGTTCGGCTCGCCAACGGCGTCTCGGGCTGGGAGCTCCCCGCCGACGACGACCTCTCGGTCGTCTACGCGGTCGACGGCGACCTCGTGATCATCGGGACGTCCGCCGCGCTCGTCAGGGAGGCCCAGGCGCCGGCCAGCCCGCTCTCGCAGTCGCGGCGCTACATCGACGGGACTTCCGAGGCCCCGAGCGAGGTCACTGGCATCGCGTGGGTCGACGTCGCCGAGGCCGTGCAGCTGGGCGCGACCAACGACCTCTTCCAGGGCGAGCAGGAGCTGCTGGACAACCTCCGCCCGCTCGAGAGCCTGTCGGCCTGGAGCACCGGGGGCGACACCCCGACGTTCGACGCGTTCCTGCGGATCCCGTGACGCTCGGCCCCCGGGCCGCTCGGATGGCCCGGGGGCGACCTTCCGGGGGACGGTGCGCCCGGCGCGGCTCCGCCGGGGCCGCTGTATCCTGCCGCCTCATCCGAATCTGAATGCACGCGACCCGTGAGGGCTAATGGCTGAGTACCTCTTCTCCTCGGAGTCTGTGACCGAGGGACACCCCGACAAGATCGCCGACCAGATCTCTGACGGCGTCCTCGATGCCGTCTTGACCGACGATCCGGGGGGGCGCGTCGCATGCGAGACGCTGATCACCACCGGCCAGGTGATGATCGCTGGCGAGATCACGACGAGCGCCTACGTCGACATCCCGAACGTCGCCCGGGACACGATCCGGCGGATCGGCTACACCCGCGCCAAGTACGGCTTCGACGCGGACACCTGCGGCGTCTCGGTGGCGCTCGACGAGCAGAGCCCCGACATCGCGCAGGGCGTCGACCACGCGTACGAGACCCGTGGCGGCAAGGACAGCGATCCCTACGACCTGCAGGGCGCCGGCGACCAGGGGCTGATGTTCGGGTATGCGACCGACGAGACCCCCGAGCTGATGCCGCTGCCGATCACGCTCGCGCACCGGCTGGTCGAGCGGCTCGCCGCGATGCGGCGGGAGAGCCTGCAGTACCTGCGCCCGGACGGGAAGTCGCAGGTGACGGTCCGGTACGTCGACGGCGTCCCGACCGAGGTGACCGCCGTCGTGATCTCCACCCAGCACGCGCCCGACGTGTCGCGGGATCTCCTCGAGGACGAGATCACGAGCCAGATCATCAAGCCCGTTCTCGACGACTTCGGCATGTGGCGTGAGGACGTCGACCGGTTCATCAACCCGACGGGGCTCTTCGTCGTCGGCGGACCGCTCGGTGACGCGGGGCTCACGGGGCGCAAGATCATCGTCGACACGTATGGCGGCATGGCCCGTCACGGTGGCGGCGCGTTCAGCGGCAAGGACCCCTCGAAGGTCGACCGCTCGGCCGCCTACGCGGCCCGGTGGGTCGCCAAGAACGTGGTCGCCGCCGGCTTCGCCAAGCGCTGCGAGGTCCAGGTCGCCTACGCGATCGGCGTTGCCCACCCGATGTCGATCATGGTCCAGACGTTCGGGACCGAGACCCGCTCGCCCGATCTGATCGAGGCTTGGGTTCGCGAGAAGTTCGACCTTCGCCCGGGGGCGATCCTCGAGCAGCTGAACCTCCGGCGGCCGATCTACCAGAAGACCGCCGCATACGGCCACTTCGGTCGCCATGATCCTGACTTCACATGGGAGAACACCGACGTGGGCCAGGAGGCCAGCGGCCGCCTGAGCGCCGCGGGGTAGCCGCGACGGCAGGCGGATCCTGGGCGCCGCCCGGCGCCCAGGTCCAGCCGCTCGTCTCGGCCCGTCAGCTCGACGGGCCACTCGACTACGCCGTCCCCGACGCGTTGTCGGGGGTGGTGGCGCCGGGCGCGCTCGTCGCGTGCCCGCTCGGGCGACGCGTGGTCGCCGGGGTCGTGCTCTCGCTCGACCCGCCGACCTACGACGGCGCGCTGGTGCCGATCGCGGGGTTGATCGACGCTCCGAGCGTCCCGGTGGAGCTGATCGACCTGGCTGGCTGGGTCGCCCGCTACTACCGCGCGCCGGCGGGAGCGGCGCTGCGGCTCGTGCTTCCGCCGGGGGCGGACGGAGCGATCCGCAAGGTCGGGTCGGGTTATGCGCTCTCGGCTCCACCGGGCACGGGGGCCGAGGTCTGGATCGCGCGAGCGCTCGACTCCGATCAGGAGGGGACCGCGCGCCAGCGGGAGGTCCTCGTTGCGCTGCGGGCGGCGGGGGGCGAGCTTGCGGCCGCCGTCCTCCTCGAGCGGGCGCAGACGACGATGGACACGCTCCGCCGGATGCGTGAGCGCGGGCTGATCGCCCTCGAGAAGGAGCGCCGCGCGACGGCCGACGACCCGATGTCGGCGGCGATGACGGCAGCGATTCCGTCACGGGAGTCCATCGCCCTCACGCCGGAGCAGGAGGGTGCGCTCGACGCGATCAGGGCGGATGTCGAGGCGGGCACGGGAGGACGACTGCTCTTCGGCGTGACCGGCTCGGGCAAGACCGAGGTCTACATCCGCGCGATCGAGGCGGCCCGCCGGCGCGGGAGGGCGAGCTTGGTCCTCGTGCCCGAGATCGCGCTCACCCCGCAGATGCTCGGCCGGCTGCGCGCTCGACTCGGCGACGGGGTGGCCATCTGGCATTCCGGCCTGACGCTGTCCCAGCGGCGGGCGCAGTACGACCGCGTCGCCAGCGGCGAGGCCGACGTGGTCGTCGGAGCGCGCAGCGCGGTGTTCGCGCCGGTGCGCCGGCTCGGACTGGTCGTCGTCGACGAGGAGCACGATCCCTCCTACAAGCAGGACGCCACGCCGCGCTACGACGCTCGGCAGGTGGCGTGGCGACGCGCGCAGGCCGGCGGCGCGGCCGTTGTGCTCGGCTCGGCCACGCCGCGGCCCGAGACGTGGGCTCGCCTGCCCCGGGTCGAGCTGCGCGAGCGAGCCGACGGGACGCCGGCACCCCCCGTGACGCTCGTCGACATGCGCACGCAGGGCCCGGGACCGCTCTCGCGACCGCTGATCCGGGCCCTTCGCGACGTCGGCGAGCGCGGCGCGAAGGCGATCGTGATGCTGAACCGGCGGGGGATCGCGCTGATGGCGCTGTGTCGGAGCTGTGGCTGGGTGGCCCGCTGCGACGACTGCGACGTCCCCATGGTGATCCACTCCGATCCGGACCGTCTGGAGTGCCACCACTGCGGCCTCGAGCGCTCCGTCCCCAGCACGTGCCCGTCGTGCGGCGCGGTCGACGTCGCGCGCCAGGGATTCGGCACCAAGGGGCTCGAGCGCGCGATCGCGCGCGCGGCGCCTGCGCTTCGGCGGGTGCGCCTCGACGCCGAGACGAGCGGCGGCGGGGCCCGCGTCGCCGACGTCCTTCGCGCGTTCGCCGCCCCGGGGCCGGCGGTCCTGCTCGGCACGCAGATGGTCGCGAAGGGCCACGACCTGCCGGACGTCGCCCTCGCGGCCGTCGTCGAGGCCGATGCCGGCCTGGCGCGGGCGGACTTCCGCTCGGAGGAGCGCACGTTCGGCCTGATCGTGCAGGTGCGCGGCCGCGCGGGCCGGCGCGGCGAGGACGCGAGCGTCGTCGTGCAGGCATGGGAGCCCGCGGCGCGAGCCGTCCGGATGGCCGCCGAGGGCGACGTAGAGGCGTTCCTGGAGGGCGAGATCGAGCGACGGCGCGAGCACGGGTATCCGCCGTGGGGGCACCTCGTCCGAGTCGTTCTCGATGGCGGGGAGGGTGAGGGGGTCGGGGCGGCTGCACGAGCGCTCGCGGGCTCGCTGCGGGACGACGGGCAGTTCGACGTCAGGGGGCCGGCGCGGCTGCACCGGCTGCGCGGGCGGCACCGGCGATCGCTCGTTGTGGCCGGGGCTCGCGCGGGGCCCGTCGCGGACGCGATCGAGGCGGGCCTCGCCCGTGTCCAGGACCGCCTCTCGGCCAGCGGGGTGCGCGTGACGATCGACGTGGATCCGCAGGAGACCTGAGCCGCGGCACCCCGCGACACCCCCTCGACCGGCGGAAGCCCCGGTGTCGGCGCCGCGGGTCCGCTAGCCTTCCGCGGCCGCAAACCGACGAAGGAACGCCACGGCCATGCCAGTTCCCCGCATCTTCGAGGCGCAGTTCGACCCCCGCGAGCACTGGACGCACGTGATCGCGACCCTGCTCGGCTTGGCCGGGCCGCAGACCCGCTCCGCGCTCGTCGAGGAGATCACGGGCGAGGAGCTCCCCGAAGCCGATGCGATCCTGGTGCGCGAGCAGCGGCCGCTCGGGACCGGAGACGGGCAGCTCGTGGCGGACATCGTCGCGCGCGGCGCCGGATGGACCGTTGCCGTGCAGTCCACGCTGGGTTTCGACGTCGACGAGGCCGAGTTGCTCGGAGCGACCTGGGACGCGCTGACCGAGGTGGCCGACAAGTCCATCCTCGTCGCGCTGACGCCGAATCGGCGCGAGCCCGGATACCTGGCCGCCGCACGCGAGGGCGGACGCGACATCCGGCATCTGTCGTGGCTGCGGACCCGCGACTGGGTCCAGGAGCGTCCGGAGCGCGGCAAGGCCGAAGGGGTCGACCTGATGCTGCTTCGCGAGGCCGAGTATTTCCTGACGCCCCGCGTCGCGGAGCTCTACCGCCTCGAGTCGGTGATGCCGCTGATGGCCGAGAGCCTCCGGCCGGCGTTCGCGTCGATCTTCTTCACGCTGAACGACCTGTCGCCGGCTCCGCTGATCCTCACCGGCGGCGACGACGCTGCCACCGCGACCTTCCCTCGAACGGGGGATCCCGGGTGTGTCGTGGCCGTCAACGGCGACGTGCTCGATCTCAGGGTTCGGACGACCGAGACCGGCCCGGGCAGCTCGGCGGGCCCGGAGCCCGGCTGGCAGACGGTCCAGATCCGGTCCGACGAGGACTGGCTCGCCGCCCGGAGCTGGACTCGGGGCGCCGCTCGGGCCGCGCTGCCCGTCCGTCGCTAGCGCCACCGCTCAACTGAACCGCATCGCGGAGCGCTGACCTTGGTCTAGCGTGTTCGCGATGGCCTTCAGGGAGGGGGATCTCGAGCTCGGGGAGCCCCTCGGGCGTGGCGGCCAGGCGACGGTCCGGCGGGTCGTGGATCGGCGCAGCGGCGAGGTCGCGGCGGCCAAGATCCTCGAGCCTCGGGTCTGGAGCGATCCGCGCCTGCGGCGCCGGCTCGAGCGCGAGCTGAAGGCGCTCCAGCGCGTGGACCATCCGGGCGTCGTGCGCGTGATCGGTACGCGAGAGGTCGCGGGGCACGGCGTGCTGCTCATCGAGCTGGCCGCGGGCGGCACGCTCGCGGAGCGGATCTCGGAGGGCCCGCTGCCGCCGGTACGCGCGCTGTCGATCCTCGGGGACGTCGCGGCCGGCCTCGACGCGGCCCATCTGGCCGGCATCGTGCACCGCGACGTCACCTCGAGCAACGTGCTGCTGCGCGCCGACGGCTCGGCCATGATCGCCGACTTCGGCCTCGCGGTCGGCCCCGGCGACGCCCCCACCACGACCGACGCGCTCACCTGCACACCCGGCTACGTCGCCCCCGAGGTGGCGAGTGGCGGCGCCCCGAGCGCTGCGGCCGACCGCTACTCGTTCGCGGTGGTCGCGTTCGAGGCGCTCACCGGTCGTCGCCCGTTCGAGGCCGAGACGGCCGTCGGCCTCCTGCACGCGCACGTCAGCGGCCCGATTCCGGCGGCCAGCGCCACGACGCCGAGCGTGCCGGCATCGGTGGACCCGGTCTTCGTCTCGGGCCTCGCCAAGGACCCCGCGCGCCGGCCCGCGTCGAGCCTGGAGCTCGTGGCTCGGCTCGAGGAGGGGCTGAGCCCGACGCCGCGCCGCCGCCGGGCTCCTCGGAGGCGACTCGTGCTCGCCGGAGCCGCCGCCGGGGGCGCGCTGATCCTGGCGGCGGGCGTCGCCGCCGGCCCGGACCTGTCGTTCCCGAGCGCGTTGGACGGGGCGCCACGGGTCGAGGCGAGCACCGTCCCGGGGCCGGACGGTGGCCCGCGCCCGGCCGCGGTGGCCGAGTCGGAGCAGGTGCCCGGTGTCTCGAGCGGCGTCCCGGCGGTGGCGGCATCGGTCGCCGGGGTCGAGGTGGTGGTGCTCGAGTCGGGGGCCGACGTCGTCAACGTCGGGATGCGGGCCGCCCAGGAGGATGGCGGCGCCGCGATCGAGCGCGTGCGTCGCAACGGCAGGGACGTGGCCGAGATCGCCCGCGGGCGAGACGGCCAGGCGCAGGGAGTGCTCGGGCTGGGAGAGGCGTCCGATGCCCGAACGGTCGTGCTGAGGGGTGGGGAAGGGGCGGTCGAGACGTATGCCGTCGCGCTCGCCGCCGCGATGCCGGACGATGCCCGCGCGCCGAGTGCGACAGATGGCTGATCCGCGACCGGGCGCGGCGCTCGTCGGGCTCCGACGGCGCAATGCCGCTACCCTGCCGGGTCGATGAGCACCAGCGTCCCAACCGAGGAGCAGCGCCGCGCGGCTGCGCTCCAGCACATCCGCCAGCTCGGCGACCCGGTCCTGCGCACACCGTCGCTCGACATCGACGTCTTCGACGACGCGCTGGCGGACGAGGTCGAGCGGATGGGCGAGATCATGCGCGAGGCCCGGGGTGTGGGGCTGGCGGCTCCCCAGCTCGGCTCGCTGCGGCGGCTGATCATCATCCGCCCGGACGAGGACGGGCCGATCCGTGCCCTCTGCAACCCGGAGATCGTCACGTACTCGGACGAGCAGGACGTCGACGAGGAGGGGTGTCTCTCCCTCGGCGAGCTGCGATTCGACGTGCCCCGCGCGACGTCGGTGAAGGTCGTGGCCGTCGACGAGGCCGGGGAGCCGGTCGAGATCGACGCCGAGGGGTTCGAGGCGCGGGTTCTCCAGCACGAGATCGACCATCTGAACGGCATCCTCATCATCGACCGCGCGACGCCCGAGTCGCGCAAGGCGACGATGAAGGCGCTGCGCGGCTCCAGGTAGGCCGTCATGCGGGTGGCGTTCGCCGGCAGTCCACCGGCGGCGATCCCGGCCCTCGAGGCGCTGGCGGCCGCCCACGACGTGACGCTGGTCGTGACCCAGCCCGACCGGGCGAAGGGCCGCTCGAAGCGCCCGGTGCCGACGCCGGTGGCCGAGCGCGCCGAGGCGCTCGGCCTGCCGGTCGCCAAGCCGAAGTCGATCAACGTCGACGAGGAGGTCACCCGGCTCCGTAACTCGGGGGCACAGGCCCTGTGCGTGGTCGCGTTCGGCCAGATCCTGAAGCCGCAGGTGCTGGCCCTCGGCCCGTCGCTGAACGTCCACTTCTCGCTCCTGCCGCGGCACCGAGGCGCCGCCCCGGTCGAGCACTCCCTGCTCGCCGGGGACACCGAGACCGGCGTGACCATCATGCTGATGGACGAGGGGATGGACACGGGCCCGATCGTGAGCATGCACCCGACGAGCATCGGCTCGGACGAGAACGCGGGCGAGCTCACCGAGCGGCTCGCCTCCATCGGCGCGCCGGCGCTCGTCGCCGCGGTGGATCGACTGGCCGCGGGGCGGCTGGAATCGACGCCGCAGCCGGCCGAGGGGGCGACGCTCGCCCCGCGGATCACGTCGGCCGACCGGCCACTCGAGCCGAGCGCCACCGCCGACGCCCTCGCGCGTCGCGTCCGGGCGCTCGGTCCTCATGTCGGCGCGACCATCGGGATCGACGGGCACCCGTATTCGGTGTGGAGGGCGCGCGCCGTGAGCGATCGCCCACCGCGGCCCCTCACCGACCTGGACGGGCGACTGCTGGTGGCATGCGCCGATGGGGCACTCGAGATCGACGAGATCCAGCCACCGGGCAAGGGCCGGATGGCCGTCGCGGACTTCCTGCGCGGGTATCGGGGCGAGCTCGAGATGACCCCGCCCGAATGAGCGATGCCGTCTCGCCCGGGCGCGCCGTCGCGCTCCGGGTGATCCAGCGCGTGGGGGAGGGTGCCTACGCCGATCGGGCCTTTGCGGCAGAGGCTCGCCGGGCGCGGCTCGACGCGCGCGAGCGGGCGTTCGGCATGCGCTTGGCCTACGGCGCGGTGCAGCGCTCGCGCACCCTCGATTGGATGATCGACCGGGTCGTGGATCGACCCTCGGGCCTCGAGGCGCCGGTGCGAGAGGTCCTGCGCCTCGGCGCGTACCAGCTCGTGTTCCTCGACGGTGTCGCCGTCCCCGCCGCGGTCGACCAGTCCGTTCGTCAGGCGCGCGGGCTGCGCGGGTCGCGCGCGCGCCGATCCGCGCGCGCGGGTCTGGTTAACGGTGTGCTGCGCTCGCTCGCCGGTGACGCCGACGCGCTCGCGCGGGAGCTCGCCGACGAGCCGGCCGGAGTTCGGTTCTCGCTGCCGGACTGGATCGTCGCTGGTCTCGAGGCATCGCTCGGGGCCGACGCGGAGGGGGTGATGGCCGCGCTGAACGAGCCCGCCGAGTCGGCCATCCGCTGGAACCCGCTTCGGGGTCCACGGGAGCAGGTGGAGGAAGCGCTGCCGGGTGGCGCGTGGCGTCGCGACGACCTGATCCCCGAGGCGTACGTCCTCGAAGCGCCCTTTGCGATCGAGGACTCGATGATCTGGCAGGAGGGGCGCGCGATGGCCCAGAGTCGCGCCTCGATGCTCCCCGCCAGGATCCTCGCCCCGGAGCCCGGCGAGCGCATCCTCGATCTCTGCGCGGCCCCGGGTGCCAAGACCACCCATCTCGCAGCGCTGTCGGAGGGCCGGGCCGAGATCGTGGCGGTCGAGCTCCACGCCTCCCGGGCGGCGGCCCTGGAGCGGGTCGCCGAGCGGATGGGCGCGCGGGTCGAGGTCGTGGTCGGCGACGGCCGGCAGGTCGAGCTCGACGGTGGGTTCGATGCGGTCCTCGTGGACCCGCCGTGCACCGGAGTCGGCGTGCTCGCGGCGCGCCCCGACGCGCGCTGGAAGCGGCGACCCGAGGCGCTCGCGCCGCTCGTCGAGCTCCAGCGGGCCCTGCTGCGGCGCGCGCTCGAGCTCGTCCGCCCGGGCGGACGGGTGGTGTACAGCACCTGCACGCTGCTCTCGGCCGAGAACGAGGAGGTCGTCGCCGCGTCCGGGGCCGACGAGGAGGCGATCGACGGCGAGTACGACGCATTCGCCGCCGGCGGGGCGCTCAGGACGTTGCCCGGCAGGGACGGGACCGACGGCTTCTACGTCGCTCGCCTCCGCCGCTGAGGCACTAGGCTCCCCGCCGTGGACGTCTCCCTCCTGACCCGCGGCGGGCGGGTCGTGCTTCCGTCGGTCATGTCGGCCGACCAGATGCGCGCCGGCGAGCAGGTCGAGCGGCTGATGGACGCGGGGGCTCGCGTCTTCCACGTCGACGTGATGGACGCGCACTTCGTCCCCAACCTGACGCTCGGTACCAACTTCGTGGCCGACTTGGCGGCCCTCGTGCATCCCCGCGGCGGCGTGGTCGACGTGCACCTCATGGTCGATCGCCCGTCGGTCGTCCTCCCGGCCTTCTCGGCGCACGCGGACGCCGTGAGCATCCACGTCGAGGCCGATCCGCACCCGCACCGGCTGCTGCACCAGATCCGCGAGGCCGAATGCTTGGCCGGGATCGCCATCAACCCGGGAACGCCGGTCGAGGCCGCTCGGGACGTCGTGCACGACGCGGACTACGTCAACGTGCTCTCGGTGGATCCGGGCTTCGCCGGCCAGCGGTTCATCGAGCGGACACCGGAGCGGATCGCGCGGCTGCGCGAGCTCGTCCCGCCGGGCGTCGCCATCGAGGTCGACGGCGGCATCGAGCCCGAAACGCTGCCGCTGGCCCGAGCGGCGGGGGCGGAGCTGTTCGTGTCCGCGTCGGCGATCTTCGGCCAGGAGGACATCTCCCGGGCCTACGCGCACCTGGCGGAGCTGGCATCGGCGTGAGCCCGAAGGAGCGGGCGTGGCTCGCTCGAGCACGAGAGCTGGCGATGGTCGGAAGGGGTCGCGTGAGCCCCAACCCGCTCGTCGGCGCGCTCGTGGTCCAGGACGGGCAGGTGATCGGCGAGGGCGGCCACGAGGGCCCCGGAACCGATCACGCCGAGGTCGGCGCCCTGCGAGCGGCCGGCACCGGCGCCCGTGGCGCGACGCTCGTGTGCACCCTCGAGCCCTGCTCCCACCACGGTCGGACGCCGCCGTGCGTCGATGCGGTCCGCGCGGCGGGCGTCGCCCGGGTCGTCGTCGGCTGCCTCGACCCGCTCGAGCGGTCTCGTGGACAGGGGGTGCGGATCCTGGCCGAGGCGGGGATCGACGTCGCGGTCGCCGACGGGCCCGACGAGCTGGCCTGCCGGCAGATGAACGGACCGTTCATGACGTGGTCGGTCACCGGCCGCCCCGAGGTCACGCTGAAGATGGCCGAGTCCCTCGACGGGCGGGTCGCGACCAGCACGGGGGAGAGCCAGTGGATCAGCGGCGAGCAATCGCGGGCCCGGGTGCATCGGTGGCGGGCCGACAGCGACGCGGTCGCGGTGGGAATCGGGACCGCGCTCGCCGACGACCCGCTGCTGACCGCGCGTGACGTCGAGGGGGCCTTCCGTGCGCCGCTGCGGTTGGTGTTCGACTCCGGTGCGCGGCTGCCGCTCGACGGCAAGCTCGCGAGCGCGGGCGAGGGCGTCCTCGTGATCGCGAGCGCGAATGCTCCGGCCGATCGAGTTCGCGGACTCGAGGCGTCCGGCGTGGAGGTGCTCGCGCTCCCGGGGGATGCTCGGGAGCGGCTTCAGGAGGCGGTCACCGAGCTGGGGCGCCGAGAGGTCCAGTCCGTGCTCGTCGAGGGTGGGCCGACGCTCGCCGCCGGCGCGCTCGAGGCGGACGTCGTCGATCGGGTCGCGTGGATGGTCGCCCCGATGCTGATCGGCGGCGACGGCGCGCCGGCCCTGGGCGGGGCCGGCCGGGCCCGCCTCGCCGATGCCTGGCGCCTGTCGTCGGTCGAGATGGCGCGCCTCGGGGACGACGTGCTCGTCACCGGGCGGCTGCGCGAGGTGCCCGGCTCGCCCTCGGTAGAAGCGGGCTTGGGGTGAGGCGGGGTCCCTAAGCTCGGTTGATGTTCACCGGCTTGGTGGAAGAGGTCGGAACGCTGGCGTGGATCGACGGCGGCCCCGACGGGGCGCGCCTGGGCGTGCGCACGTCCCGGGTCCAGGACGGCCTCGCCGTGGGCGACTCGGTTGCCGTCAACGGGGCATGCCTCACTGCCGTGACCGTCTCTGGGGAGGGATTTGCGGTGGACTGCGTCGCCGAGACGCTGCGGCGGACCTCGCTCGGCACACGGCGAGAGGGCGAGGGCGTCAACCTCGAGCGGGCGCTCCGGGCGGACGCACGAATCGGCGGGCACTTCGTGCAGGGGCACGTCGACGGCCTGGCCGAGTGCCGTGCCGTCCGGCCCGACGGTGACGGGATCCGCCTCGAGCTGGCGTGCCCGCCGGACCTGCTTCGGTATGTCGTCGAGAAGGGGAGCGTTGCGCTCGACGGTGTCAGCCTCACCGTCGCGGCGCGATCGGGGGACGCCTTCGAGGTCGCGCTGATCCCTCACACGGTCGCCGAGACGACCCTCGGGCCCGAGCTGGAGGGCGCATCGCTGAACCTGGAGGTCGACGTGCTGGCAAAGTACGTCGAGGCGCTGGTCGCGCCGCACCTGCCCTCATGAGCCAGACCACACCCCATTTCTCGACGATCCCCGAGGCGATCGAGGACATTCGAGCCGGTCGCATGGTGATCGTCGTCGACTCGGAGGATCGCGAGAACGAGGGCGACCTCGTGATGGCGGCCCAGTTCGCCACCCCCGAGGCCGTGAACTTCATGGCGACCCACGCGCGAGGGCTCGTCTGCCTCTCGCTGACCCGAGACCAGTGCGAGCGACTCGGCCTGCGGCCGATGGTGCGGCTCAACGAGGCGCAGCACGGCACGGCGTTCACCGAGTCCATCGAGGCGGCCCACGGCGTCACCACGGGGATCTCCGCCTCGGACCGATCCCACACCGTGCAGGTGGCGATCGATCCCGGGGCGCGCCCGTCCGACCTGGTCAAGCCGGGGCACGTGTTCCCGCTGCGCGCGCGGCCCGGAGGAGTGCTCGAGCGCGCGGGGCACACGGAGGCCGCCGTGGATCTGGCCAGGCTGGCCGGCCTGCTCCCCGCCGGGGTGATCTGCGAGATCCAGCGCGAGGACGGCACGATGGCGCGGGTGGACGATCTCGTGCCGTACGCCGAGGCGCATGGCCTTCGCATGATCACCATCTCGGCCCTGATCGAGCACCGGCGCCGGCACGAGCGGCTGATCGAGCGTGGCCCCGAGCGGATCGTCGAGACGCCCTACGGGGACTTCAGGGCGATCTCGTATCGCTCGGTCGTGGACGACAAGCAGCACATCGCGCTGGTTCGGGGTGACGTCTCGGGCCTTCGCGACGTCTTGGTGCGCGTCCACTCCGAGTGCCTCACCGGCGACGCGCTCGGCTCGCTCCGGTGCGATTGCGGCGAGCAGCTCGATGCAGCGCTCGGCCAGATCGCCAGGGAAGGTGCCGGTGTGCTCCTCTACATGGCCCAGGAGGGCCGGGGCATCGGGCTCGTGAACAAGCTGCTCGCCTACGAGTTGCAGGACGAGGGTCGGGACACCGTCGAGGCCAACATCGCCCTCGGCTTCGATGCCGACCTGCGCGAGTACGGGATCGGCGCGCAGATCCTGGTCGACTTGGGCCTGACGTCGATTCGCCTCCTGACCAACAACCCGCGCAAGATCGTCGGCATCCGCGGCCACGGCCTCGAGATCTCCGACCGGGTGCCGATCGAGGTCGACCCGGGCGGGGAGAACCAGGGCTACCTGCGGACCAAGCGGGACAAGCTGGGGCACATGCTGAGCCACGGCGACCTCGACTCGCTCCTCGAGAGCCGAACGTAGTGGCCCGCTCCTCGGATGCCCCGCGCGAGGCGGCCCGGCTCGGCGACGTCGAGGGCGACTTCGCGATCCTCTCGGCCCGCTTCCACGAGGATCTGATCAACGCGCTCCGCGCGGGTGCGAGGGCCCGCCTGCTCGACGCGGGGGTCGCGGAGGGGCGCATCGTCGAGGAGGGTGTGCCGGGCTCGTTCGAGCTTCCCCACGCGGCCCGGACGCTCGCCTCCACCGGCCGCTACGCCGGGATCGTCGCGCTCGGGGCGGTGATCAAGGGCGAGTCGGCGCACTTCGAGTACGTGTGCGAGGCGGCGACGCACGGCCTCATGCGCGTGATGCTGGATACGGGCGTCCCGATCGGCTTCGGCGTGCTCACGGTCTACGACCTCGAGCAGGCGCATGCGCGGGCCGGTGGGGCGGTCGGCAACATCGGCGAGGACGCCGCGGACGCGGTCGTTCGGCTCGCGAGCCTCGCCGCGGCGGTGGGGTGACCGAACGATTGGCGACCGGGCCGCGCCCGTGACATCGCCGGTCCCGTTCGCTGCCGGCCGGGGCGAGCGGTGGGAGGCGCCGATCCCGACCTCACGGCCTGGACCGGAGGCAGTGGCGGGCCCGCTCGAGCAGCTTCGCGGCGTCGGTCGCGTGACCGCCGAGCGCGCCCGCGCGTTCGGGCTCGCGAGCGTTGCCGACCTGCTCCTGCACCTTCCCGCGCGACACGAGGACTTCGCGGAAGGCGCTCGTCCGATCCGCGATCTCGCGATCGGCGAGGACGCGACGGTGCGCGTCGAGCTCGACTCGATCTCGGTGCGGCCGACCCGGCGGCGGCGGCTGCGGATCGTGCAGGCGCGCGTCCACGACGAGACCGGGCTGCTCGTGGCGACGTGGTTCAACCGGGACTACCTCGCCCGGGTCCTCTCCCCGGGCGACGTCCTCCTGCTGCGCGGCAAGATCCGCGCCGGCGCGCCGCCGGAGATGAACGTGCAGACCCAAGAGGTGATCGGCACCGGCGCCGAAGGGGGCCGCGCCTCGGAGGGGCTCCACACGACCGGTCTGGTGCCGGTGTACCCGGCGACCGAGGCGCTGCCGAGTCGACGGATCCGGGAGCTGGTCGACGCGGCGATCCCGCTGGCGCGGGGACTGCGCGATCCGCTGCCGGTCTGGATGCGCGAGCGGCTGACGCTTCCGAGCCTCGGCGAGGCGGTTCACGCGGTCCATTTCCCGCGCCGGCGACCGGAGGCTCGGCTGGCCCGGCGCCGGCTCGTCGTCGGCGAGCTTGTGGTCCTGCAGCTGGGGCTGCTTGCGTTGATGCGCCGAGAGGCGGCGGACCACGTCGCGTCGGCGCTGCGAGGCGAGGGCGACCTCGAGCGCCAGGTGCGCTCGGCCCTCACGTTCTCGCTCACACCCGAGCAGGAGCGGGCGTTGACCCAGGTCAAGGCCGACATCAGGCGCACCCGCCCCATGCGGCGGCTGCTCCAGGGGGAGGTGGGGTCGGGGAAGACCCTCGTGGCCGCCCTCGCGATGTGCACCGCCGTCGAGGCGGACGCCCAGGCGGCCATCCTCGTGCCGACCGAGACGCTCGCCGAGCAGCACCTGCGGAGCCTCGACGCGCTGCTCGCGCCGGCCGGGATCTCGCCCGTCCTCCTCACCGGGCGGATTCAGGGCGCCGAGCGCGAGCGGCGGCTGCTGGCGATCAAGACCGGCACCGCCCAGGTCGTGGTCGGAACGCAGGCGCTGCTGTCGGAGGGCGTCGAGTTCGCCAACCTGGCGCTGGTCGTGGTCGACGAGCAGCATCGCTTCGGTGTCGAGCAGCGCAGCGCGCTGACCAGCCGCGCCGACGAGGGACGCGCGCACGTGCTCTACATGACGGCGACCCCGATTCCCCGCACGATGGCGCTGACGGCCTTCGGCGATCTGGTCGTCTCGGTCATCAGGCGGCGACCCCCGGGGCGAAGTCCAGTCGCCACCGAGTGGGTGCGCGAGCCGGACCGGGACGAGGCGTACGCGCGGATTCGCGAGGAGCTGCGAGCCGGCCGTCAGGCGTACGTGATCTGCCCGCGCGTCGAGCAGGACACCGACGGCCGTCGGTCCGCCGTCGCGGAGGCTGAGCGGCTCGCGGCCGGCCCGTTCGCGGGGTTCTCGGTCGGGCTCGCCCACGGCGCGCAGTCGAGCGACGACAAGCGCCAGGCGATGCTCGACTTCGCGGAGGGCCGAACGGACCTGCTCGTGGCGACAACGGTCGTCGAGGTCGGCATCGACGTCGCGGGGGCGACCGTGATCGTGGTCGAGGATGCCGAGCGGTTCGGGCTGGCGCAGCTGCATCAGCTCCGCGGTCGGGTCGGGCGCGGAGCGGATCCGGGCACCTGCATGCTCTTCGGGGAGCCGGCGAACGAGGAGGGCGCGCGCCGGCTCGAGGCGATGACACAGGTCTCCGACGGCTTCGCCCTCGCGGAGCTCGATCTCGAGATGCGGGGCGAGGGCACCGTGCTCGGCGCACGGCAGTCGGGGGCGACGGACCTTCGGTTCGCGCGCCTGACGCGAGACCGGCGCGAGCTCGCCCAAGCCAGGCACCTGGCGCGGAAGGCGCTCGATCGGGACCCGCGGCTCACGGCCGACGTCCACCGGCCGCTGCGCGAGGCGGTCCGCGAGCGCTTTCCGGACATCCCGCGGCTCCTCGAGGCATGAGGATCGTCGCCGGGACCCTCGGCGGCCGGCGCATTCGCGCTCCGCGGGGGCGAGGAACGCGGCCGACGCCGGAGCGCGTCCGGGAGGCGGTCTTCTCGGCCATCGGGTCGGTGGACGGGCTGACGGTGCTGGATCTGTTCGCCGGCTCGGGGGCGCTCGGGCTCGAGGCGGTCTCGCGCGGGGCGCGACGCGCGACGCTGGTCGACCGCGACCGAGCCGCCCACACGACGATCGCGAGCAATGTGACGGCCCTGGGACTCGACGAGCAATGCACGGTGTTGCGCGCCGACTGGCGCCGGGCGCTGACCGATCTCGCCCGGGCCGAGATCGCCTACGACATCGTGTTTCTCGACCCTCCATACGGCGACTGGGAGGCGATTCGGGGCGATTTGGGCGAGGCGCTCGAGCCGGTGCTCGCATCGGGTGCCCGGGTGGTCGCCGAACACCCGGCGACCGAAGCGCCTAGTCTTCCGCACATGCAGGTGGAACGCCGCCGGGCGTACGGCGACACGGCCGTCACGTTCATGTCGCTCCGGACGGGGTCGTTGGGTTGATGTCCGGGCCCCGAACCGCGATCTGCCCGGGTACCTACGACCCGATCACGTATGGGCACATCGACATCATCAACCGCGCCACGGCGCTGTTCGACGAGGTGATCGTCTCGGTCACCGGTCCGTCGCTCAAGAAGCAGCCCCTCTTCGAGGAGAGGGAACGGAAAGCCCTGGTCGAAGAGACGTTCGGCCATCTTGTCAACGTTCGGGTCGAGAGCTTGAATAGCCTGGTGACCGAGCACGCCCGAGACTTGGGCGCTGTCGTCATCGTCAAGGGCCTGAGAGCGATCTCGGACTTCGACTACGAGTTCCAGATGGCGCAGATCAACAAGCACCTGGCCGCAGAGATCGAGACCGTGTACTTGCCGGCATCACCACAGTTCAGCTTCATCAGCTCGAGCGGCGTTCGAGAGATCGCCGCCTGGGGCGGGAACGTGGAGGACTGGGTGCCGCCGCACGTCGCGGAGGCGCTGCGTGCAAAGCTTGATCGGCGACTGGCGGGCTAAAGGAGACCCGGCGTGGACGTACTCGAACTCATCGACAAGCTCGACGACCTGATCCACAACGCGAAGGCCGTTCCGCTGACCGATCAGGTCCGGATCGACCGCGAGGCGATTTACGAGCTGCTCGACGAGATGCGCTCGACGATCCCCGAAGAGGTCAAGCAGGCGCGCTGGATCGTCAAGGAACGGCAGGAGATGCTCGCCGAGGCCAAGCGCGAGTCCGAGCGGATCCTGGAGGAGGCACGGGACCAGGCGGCGCGGGAGGCCTCCGAGAAGGAGGTCGTCAAGCGCGCCGAGCGCGAGGCCTCGGACCTGCTCGAGGAGGCGCGCCAGCGCGAGCGAGAGGTCCGGCTGGGCGCCGAGGACTACGCGGACGAGGTGCTCGGCACGCTCGAGGTGAACCTGGGCAAGTTCCTCGCGGCCGTCCAGCGCGGTCGGGAGCGGCTGCAGGGCCGCGACGAGCTCGAGGCGATGGCGCCGCCCGACGCGGACGAGAGCGAGGATCAGATCCTTCGGGAGCCCGTCGAGAACTAGTCCCACGGACGAGGATCCCGAGATGCAGTTCGATCTGGGAGGCCTCGACCTCGGTTCCGGCGAGGCCAAGCATCTCGAGCTCGCGGTGCCGGTGGAGGGCTTCGAGTTCGCGGGGCAGACGTATGGCCTCGAGCCGTCCGACCCGATCGTCCGACTCGACGTCGCGCGCTCGGTCGGCGGGCGGCACCTGCGGCTCCGATCGCAGGTGGGCCTGGTCGGGCCGTGCTGGCGCTGCCTCGAGGAGGCCGTCACCGAGATCGGCGTCGACACGACCGAGTTCGACGGCGACGGGACCGTCGCGGTGCCTGAGGGCGACGACCCGCAGGAGGTCTCGAGCGAGTACGTCGACGGAGACGATCTGGAGCTCGCGCGCTGGCTGCGGGACGCGATCGCCGAGGCGGTGCCACCGATGATCCTCTGTGGCCGCGAGGAGTGCGTCGAGCCGGCTGGCGGGGGGCCGGACGACGACGAGCAGACCGATCCTCGGTGGGCGCCGCTCGAGGCGTTGGCGGAGCGCCTGCGTTCCGACGAGGACTCGCCACGCACCAACTGAGGCGTACCGCGGGTCGCTGAGGCGGACCGGGGGTACCCTGCTACGCTTGCCCGCGCACCGCACCCCGGTTGGAGACACATGGCCGTTCCGAAGCGAAAGACCTCTCGACAGCGACGCGACACCCGGCGGGCGACGCACGCTGTCCCGGCGGTGCGCCTGACGCGTTGCCCGAGCTGCGGGAGCCCCATGCGCCCACACCACATCTGTGGCGTGTGTGGCTACTACCGCGGCCGTCAGCGCGTCGAGATCGAGACCTGAGCCGGCACAAGCGGCGGTGAGCGCGGTCACGACGAGCGGGCGCGACCAGATCGTCGTGGCCCTCGACGCGATGGGCGGCGACACCGCGCCCCAGGAGCAGGTCAAGGGGGCGCTCGACGCGTCGGGGCCCGAGACCAAGGTGCTGCTGGTCGGCGACGAGCCCCGGGTGCGCGCGGAGGTCGAGCGCCAGGTCGGGCACGTCCCGCCGCACATCGACTTCTTCCACGCTCCGCAGACGGTGTCCTCGCACGAGGCCGGTGCGACGGCGGTGCGCGAGAAGCCCGACTCCTCGATCGCCCAGGTCTGCCGGCTCGTGGGTCAGGGCGAGGCGCACGGGGCGGTCTCGGCTGGTCACACCGGCGCGATGCTCGCGGCCGCGACGCTCAACATGAGGCGGGTCCCGGGGGTGATCCGGCCGGCCATCGCCGTCGTCGTCCCGTCGGCCCGCGGCCCGGTGGTCCTGCTGGACGCCGGCGCGAGCGCTGAGGCGCGGGCCGAGTACTACCCCCAGTTCGCGCTCATGGGCCGGCTGTTCGCCCGCGACGTGCTGGGCATCCCGGAGCCGACGGTCGGGCTCCTCTCGATCGGCGAGGAGGAGCTGCGCGGAAACGAGGCGGTGCAGGCCGCCCACGCGCTGCTTCGCGACACGCCCGGTTTCGTCGGCAACGTCGAGGGTCGCGACATCAACGCGGGGCTCGCGGACGTCGTCGTCACGGACGGCTTCACCGGGAACGTCGTGCTGAAGGCGCTCGAGGGCGCGGCGAGCTACCTCATGACCGAGGTTCGTGCGGCCGTGACCCGCACGACACGCGCCAGGATCGGGGCACTGCTCGTGCGTCCGGCCCTCCGCGGAATGCGCGACAAGATCGATCCGGAGGTCTACGGCGGCGCATACCTGCTCGGGGTGCGTGGGCTCTGCGTGATCACGCACGGCAACGCCTCTTCGGAAGGCCTTGGCAACGCCGTTCGCCTGGCGGCGCAGGGCGCGCGAGAGGACCTCATCGGCCATTTTGCCGCCGCGCTCGGATCCGAGCGGGTCCCTTCGGCGTAGGATTCCGCAAGCCCGGGCGACACCGCGTCCGAGGCCGACGGTAACTTGGCCCCGCCTCGATGGGGGCCGGCACCAAAGGGGGCCCTGATTGGAACGTGACCAGGCGTTGGGAGAGGTTCGCGCGATTCTCGTCGAGCAACTCGGGGTTGAGCCCGACGATGTCCAGGAGGCCGCCTCATTCCAAGAGGACCTCAACGCGGACTCTCTCGACCTCGTGGAGCTGATCATGGAGATGGAAGATCGCTTCAAGGTCAAGATCCCAGATGAGGAAGCGGAGAAGATCCAGACCGTCGGCCAGGCGGTGGACTACGTGCTCGCCCACGTCGAGTCGTGAGGGCCGCGGGGCGCTGGCGGGTCTACTGGACCGCCTGCAGCCCGCGCGCCAGCGTGAGGCCCTGACCCATCGATCCTGGGCAGGGCCGCGGCGCCCCTCGTACGAGCGACTCGAGCTCCTCGGGGACGCCGTTCTCGCCCTCGAGGTGACAGAGGAGCTGATGCGCCGCCATCCGGCCGCCAGCGAAGGCCAGCTGACGGCGATGCGCCAACGGGTCGTGAGTGGGGTCGCGTGCGCCCGGGCGGCGCAGGACGCCGGCCTCGGAGAGCGGATGGTCGCCGCCGCGCCCGAGCGCATGCGGGCGACCGCACTCGATCTGGCAGGCCGCGAGCGCGTGCTCGCGGGGCTGGCGGAGGCGACGATCGGCGGCGGTTGGACGGATCTCGGCAGGGACGAGACCGCCCCCGCGGTCGTCGCGGCCTTCATGCCCGAGCTGGAGGCGGCCGACCCCTCGCAGCGCGACCCGAAGACGGCGCTGCAGGAGGAGGCGGCGCGGATGGGCGAGGTCGTCGAGTACGAGCAGCTCGCGCCCGACGGACCCCCGCACGAGCGGACCTTCACGGCGATCGTGCGGCTGCGCGGCGTCGAGCGCGGCCGCGGACGCGGTCGCAGCAAGCAGGCCGCCGAGCAGGCGGCCGCGGCAACGGCCCTCGGTGACCTGGAGGCGAGCTGATGCTCAGCAAGATCAGGATTCGTGGGTTCAAGAGCTTCGCGGAGGCGACGACGCTCGATCTGGTTCCCGGCGTGAACGTCGTCGTCGGCCCGAACGGCTCGGGCAAGAGCAACGTCGTCGAGGCCGTGCTCTGGGCGCTCGGAGAGCAGCGTCCGGCGCGGCTGCGCGCGGGCAGCATGGGCGAGGTGCTCTTCTCCGGAGGGGACGGGCAATCGCCGGCCGGCTACGCCGACGTGGAGCTGACGCTGAGCAGCCAGGACGACGGCGAGGACCCGCTCGAGGTCAGCCGGCGTCTGACGGCCGCCGGTGACAGCGGCTACCGACTCGGCGGCGTGAGCTGCCGGCTGCTGGACGTGCAGGAGGCGTTCGCGGCCCGGGGTCTCGGACCCGACTCGCTCGCGGTCGTTCGTCAGGGGCAGGTGGAGGGCGTCTGCGCGGCCGCACCGACCGCGCTTCGGGCCATGATCGACGAGGCTGCGGGGATCGCCCACGGCCGCCGGCGGCGTCGCCGCACCGAGGGCCGCCTCAATCAGATCCAGGACCGGCTGGAGCAGGCGCACGCGATGCGGGACGACCTCGGGAGTCGCATCCGTCGCCTGCAGCGCCAGGCGAAGGCGGCCGAGCGCGCGGCGGCGCTCGAGCGCGAGATGGCCGATGCGAGAGGCAAGCTCGACCGCTCGCGGGTCGACGCGCTGTTCGCGGCGGCCGATGCCGCCGCCGAGGACGCCGCGACCAAGCGTCAGGCGCGGGAGCGCGCCGAAGCGGCAGCTGAGGCGGCACGCGTGGCCGCCCACGACGCCGTGGCCGCCGCGAGCGAGGCGCGCCGACGGGCGACCTCGCGTGCGGGTCTCGAGCGCGAGCTGGCTCGGGCGGCCGAGCGGTGCGAGAGCCGTCACGAGGTGGCCGCCGACAGGATCGCCTCGAGCGAGTCCGCCCGTGACGAGGCCGAGGAGGCTGCCTCCTCGAAGGATCAGCTGCGTGCCGCCGCAGAAGCCGCACGATCGAGCGCCGAGTCGGCGGCCGACGCGCTCGCCGCATCGGAGCGGGCCGCGATGGAGGCGGACGAGCGGGCTGTCGAGGCTCGGGCCGGCGCCGCCGAGGCTCGCGAGGCCGCAGCCAGCGCACGTGCGGCGGCCGCGCTCGCCGAGAAGGCCGAGGCGGAGGCATCGGCCCGCGCTCAGCGCGTCGCGGAGACGCTCGAGCGGGTCCGGGGGCAGCTGGCCGGCGCGGGAGAGGGGGCCTCGGGCGCGGAGGACCCCGAGCGTGCGGCTCGCCGCGAGGAGATCGCGAGCCGGCGCGTCCTGGCGTGGACCGCGCGGGAGACGGAGGCCGCGGCGATCCACGAGGAGGCGCGCGCCCGGCGCGAGGCCTCCGGCAGCCACGCCAGGAACCTGCGGGCCCAGGCCGCGGCGCTCGGGGGGCGCGCCGCCGAGGAGTCGGGGGTCGGCGCTGGCCTGGAGGTCGAGCCCGGGCTCGAGGAGGCCGTGGCCGCGGCCCTCGGCGACATGAT
>JANQPH010000042.1 GCA_028285405.1 Thermoleophilia bacterium | reverse complement strand
CCACACGAACGACAGACGAGATGGTGGTGGTTGTCGCCGACCCGGTCCTCGTAGCGGGCCGGGGAGCCGGCCGGCTCGATGCGCCGGAGGATCCCCTTGCTGACGAGGACGTTGAGCGAGTCGTAGACGGACTGGCGGGAGATCGCGCCGATCTCCGCCCGGACCGCCTCCATGACGTCGTCGGCGGTGACGTGCGACGTGGCGGAGACCGCCCGCATCACGGCGAGGCGCTGGGCCGTCACCTGGACCCCGTTCCCACGTAGGACGTCGGCGGGCTCGGGTGTCATGGGAGAGAGCCTCGCATCGATTCTGGACTCAGTCAAGATTCGGCAGGGGGCCAGGAAGTGATTCGGCCGTGACCTGGACCGACGGGACGATCGGGAGGAGTCGGGAGTCCTCCAGCGCAGCGGTTCGATGCCCGAGCCCGGCGAGGTAGGCCTCGTTGGTGGCGAAGGCGAAGAAGCCGTCGAGCGAGCGCTGGCGCACGAGGAGGACGTGGTCCCACCGCTCGTCGCCCGGCCCGATGAAGAACTCGCCACCGGCACCCTCGAGGAGGACCTCTCCCCCGCTGGCGAGCAGGTGCGGCGTGGTGTGCTCGGCGTAGCGCCGATAGGCCTCGGCGCCGGAGATCGGCTCGTCCGGCGCCAGCTCCGGGTCGGCCGAGTAGTCCGCGACGGCGCGGAAGCGGAGCAGGTTCAGCATGGTGATCGGCCCCTCGATCCGGCGGGCGATCAGGGCCGCCGCGCTCGCCTCCGTGGGCTCCAGGTACGGCATGGCACCCATGGTGCCAGCCGGCTCGGTCGGACCCGGGAGCCCTCACCCCCGCCGGCGCGCTCAGCGCGCGGCGACCAACGAGTCGGCGAAGCGGCTCAGGATCGGCCCGCCGATGGCGAGGAACATCACGTAGGCGGCGACCAGCGCGCCGAGATCGGGTTCGAGCTCGACGCCGAGCGCGCCGATGACGATCGAGAATTCACCCCTGGCGACCAGCGCCGTCCCCGCCCGCATGCTGCCTCGCCGTCCGATGCCGCGCCGACGGGCAGCCCACCACCCCGTCGCCACCTTGGTCGCCGTGGTCACGATGGCCAGCACCCCGGCGACGAGCGCGACCGACGGGATGAGCCCCGGGTCGACCTCGAGGCCGAAGAACACGAAGAAGACGGCAGCGAACAGGCTCCGCAGCGGCAGGAGCAGATCGCGGGCCTGCGACGCCGCCTCGCCGGACAGGACGATCCCGACCAGGAACGCGCCGACCGCGGCGGACAACTGGATCCGCTCCGCGAGCCCGGCGACCACCAGGGTCACACCGAGCAGCG
>JANQPH010000029.1 GCA_028285405.1 Thermoleophilia bacterium | reverse complement strand
CTGCATGGTGACCCCGTGTCCGCTGTGCCACCTGGCGATGGACGCCTACCAGCGCAAGGCCGAAGAGCTGAATGACACCGAGTACAACATGCCGGTGCTCCACCTGCCCCAGCTGCTTGGCCTGGCCCTTGGGATCGACACCAAGACCATGGACTTCAAGCGCCACCTGGTCTCGACCGACAAGGTGCTGGAGATCGTCGGCGCCTGAGTGAGCGCCCAGCGAGAGCGATCGGCGCCCCGCGCCGGTCGATCGCAGCTGTTGGCGCGAGAGGCCGCAGCCGGGTCGGCAAGGAGGGCACAGAGCCCCGGCTCTTGCTGCTGACGACCTCTGGTCGTCGCATCAGTGCCCCCGGGGCTGGTTGGCCGACGCGCAGGCCGCAGCGCTCGCCCTGGGGGCGCTACGTCCGACCACAGCGAGGGGTTCGCCTCGCTGACCCGATTGGGAGAGCCCCCAGGGTGGAGTGACCGGCCAGAGTTCCAGACGACCCGGACCGGCCGGTTGGACGCCGAGCGATCGCTCGGCGCTGCCGGTGCCTCGGGCCGGCAGGTCGCGGGGCCTGGACGAGCTTGACCTCAACTCGACTTCAGGTCTTAGGGTGGGGCGGTCGGTGGCGGGCCCACCCGACCAATGCGCCCCAACGCTCGAGGTCGGACCGGCCCAGATCACGCCGATGCGCGCCGATTCGGTCGTCCGAAAAGCCAAGCGGAGGACGCGAGCCATCAGCCGTCTCAGCAACAG
Source organism: Thermoleophilia bacterium (assembly GCA_028285405.1). Lineage (GTDB taxonomy): Bacteria > Actinomycetota > Thermoleophilia > Miltoncostaeales > Miltoncostaeaceae > JANQPH01. The sequence continues at coordinate 51,057 of JANQPH010000029.1, read as the reverse complement.
CAGCGACAAGCTCCAGGAGCTCATCGCCCGCGGACTAGAGCAGGGCGTTCTCGACCTCGACGAGGTGGCGGCCGGCGATCTCGACGAGGACTCGCTCGGGCAGCTGCAGGCGGCACTCGAGGAGGCGGGAGTCGAGCTGCTCGAGGAGGGTGACACGCATGAGCTCGCCGGCAACGGCGCGTCGCCTCGGACGAGCTCCCGGCTGGATGCCGGAACCGACTCCCTCCAGCTCTATCTTCGAGACGTCGGCCGATCGCCGCTCCTGACGGCACGCGAAGAGGTCGAGCTGGCCAAGCGGATCGAGTCGGGTGACCTCGAGGCAAAGCACGTCATGATCGAGTCGAATCTGCGCCTCGTGGTCGCGATCGCCAAGCGCTATCGCCACCAGGGGCTGCCGTTCCTGGACCTGATCCAGGAGGGAACGCTGGGCCTGGTTCGAGCGGTCGAGAAGTTCGACTACCGGAAGGGCTACAAGTTCTCGACCTACGCCACCTGGTGGATCAGGCAGGCGGTGACCCGCGGCATCGCGGACAAGGGCCGCACGATCCGCATACCCGTCCACGTGGTCGAGAAGCTCAACCGGATCAACCGCGTCGAGCGCCAACTCCAGAGCGAGCTCGGGCGCGAGCCGCTGGTCGCCGAGATCGCCAACGCGGCAAAGCTGTCAGAAGCTGATGTCGAGTCGATCGCCGGGAGTGCGCGCACGCCCGTGTCCCTCGAGCAGCCGGTCGGTGACGAGGACAACTCGGAGTTCGGCTGGCGCCTGCCCGACGAGGCCGCGGTCGCGCCCGAGGAGGCGGCCGCGACCGTGCTCCGCAAGGAGGGTCTTCGCGACGCGCTCGACGCGCTCGACGACCGGGAGCGACGGGTGCTCGAGCTCCGCTATGGCCTCAACGGGGGACAGCCGCTCACGTTCGCGCAGATCGGACGAGGTTTCGGGCTCACCCGGGAGCGGATCCGCCAGATCGAGGCCCAAGCGCTCGACAAGCTCGCCACCGTGCGCGCAGCTCAGCGCCTTCGCGACTCCGCCTAGTCGCCAAGCCCGGGTCTCTCGCCGGAACTCGTCGCGCCGTGAGAACGCACGCGAACGGAAGTTATGTTGAGTAGTGGTGGGAAGGGCCACAGACGGGGCTCTCGCCCAACGCCGCTGGTCGCAGGACCTCTGGATCGGGCTCTACCGGCCCTCCGGGGTGGTCGCTTAGTCCGCGAGGCCCAGGAAGACGACGAGTAGCCGCTCGAGCTCGCCGACCTGCGCCGCGGCGAGCTGCCCGACCACGTCACGCACGTTTGAGCGACGCACGGTGGTCAGCTTGTCGACCATCAGCCAAGAATCCTCCGCGAGCCCGTTTCCCTCATCGGCCGAGACGGGCATGCGCAGGAGCGGCGCATCTACCACGCTCGTCGTGAACGGACACACGGTGACCGACGCCGTCGCCGCGAGTCGGTCGTCCTGGACCACGAGCGCCGGCCGAGGCTTGGAGGCATAGACCCCGCCTGCGACGAGCACGATGTCCCCGCGCTTCACTCCCAGGGCGCCGAGATCGCCTCGACGAAATCCTGATCGTCGTGCACACGATCGGCACTTGCCACGGCGACCGCCTGCCGGTTCGCCTCGGCGGCGAACTCCTGCGACCGCACGTCGGGCACCCACATCTGCACCGGGCGAAGACCTCGCTCACGCATGCGAGCACGATGTTCTGCGACCCGCTCTCTGACACCCATTGCGGCACTATTACATGTAACGAAGTCGAATGGCCAACCGAGCGCGCCTGCACGCTGACCGTAGGAAGTCAGCCGAGGTCGAGCGGAGCCGAGTCCGGGAGCGTGGCGAAGAAGGTCGCGTTGTACTGGACGAAGCGCACCTTCCCGTCTGCGCAGCGCTCCAGGATGTACTCCTCGCCGGCGATGGCCTTGAGCTTCCCGCGCTCCGGGTGCGCCCGGTAGCGCGTCTCGTAGTACACCCAGCCCTTCGCGCGCGCCCGCTCGGGGTCGTCGCAGATCTGGACCAGCTCGAAGTCGCCCAGCACGTGCTTCTCGTCCACAAACCCCTGGTGCAGCCGCTGATGCTCCGCCATGTCGAACGTCGTCCCGTCGGGCGCGACCACCCGGGCGTGCGGGTGCACGAAGTGGCTCGCGGCCTGCGCCTCGCTGGCGATGCCCTCGCGAACGGACTCGAACCAGCTCGTGGTCAGCTCCTCGAGGTCTGACTGCTCGATCGGCATGGACGCCTTTCGTCGTCGTGGCTGGGCGCGCCGGGACGACCTCGACGACGGGCACGTCCGTCCGAGGCCTGGTGTGATCGGGTCCCAGCCACCCTTTCCGATCGGAGTCACCGATTCCTCCAGCGAGCACCAAGGACGATCTCCGGGCCGTGACCGTCAAGGAGTTCGAGCGGCTCGACGCGGTCCTCGGCAAGGTCCCGCCAGAGCTGGCGATCACCAAGGACGACGAGGACACCTCGATCAAGGACGTGGTCGCCCACCGTGCGCACTGGATCGACCTCTTCCTCGGCTGGTACACCGACGGCCACGCCGGCCGAGAGGTCCACTTCCCCGCCCCGGGCTACAAGTGGAACGAGCTCAAGCGCTACAACGTCGACCTGCGCGCGCGCCAGGCCGATCTCGGCTGGGAGCCGGCCCGTCGCGAGCTGGCCTCCGCCTACGCGCGCCTGCTCGACTTCATCGACCAGCACGACCAGGACGAGCTCTACGGCGGACCGATGGCCGGCGCCCGCAACGACTGGACCCCGGGGCGCTGGGCCGAAGCCGCCGGGCCGAGCCACTACCGGTCGGCGACCAAGTACGTGCGCGCCCGCCTGCGCGGCTGACGTGCGAGGCCGCCCCCAGCGAAAGTCCTAGAGCCCGTCCCGCAGGTAGCGGATCAGGTCGACGGTCGTCACGACGCCGGCGAGCTTGCCGTCGTCGTCGACGACCACGATCGCGCCGAACTCGCCCGAGGACAGCATCGTGGCCGCGTCGTGCACCGTGGCCGATCGCGGGAGGACCTTCAGGTCCGAGCTCATGACGCTCGAGATGCTGTGCTCGTGGTCGAGGATGGCCGCGGTCATCCGCTCGTCGGTCCCATCCGGGTCGTAGACGATCTTGAAGATGTCGGTGGCCGAGATCATTCCGACCGGCCGCTCGCCGTCCATCACCGGCACGTGCCGAAACGCGTTCTCACGGAGCAACTCGGCGACCGCGCTGAGTTTCTGACCGACGTGCACCTTCATGACGTCCGTCGTGGTGATCGTCGTGATCGGGTCGCTCCGCTTCATCGATCCTCCTGGTCAGGGTCGCTCCGGCCGCGCGCCTCGCTCGGCCGCGACGCCGAAGCGTACGTGCCCGCCCTCCCCCGCGCCGCGATTCGGGGCGCGTAGGGATCGGTGGTCGCGCTGGCGGGGCAGCGCCCCCGATGCCCGACCGGAGCCGAGCGGAGCGAACCGGACGCCCGGGCCTCGTCACTCGAGCCCGGGCGTCGCGGCTCACCGTCGGCCCCGAGGTCGTCCCTCCTCGGGGCCGAGCGCGGCTGGCGAGCAGCCGCCTACCGTGCCGCCTGCGGAGTCCACACCGCCTTGCCGAGCGGCAGCCCACGGCCACCGAGCGACATCGACGCGACGGCCATGAAGATGTAGACGCCGATCGCGGCGAACACGAGCACCGCGTAGCCGCCGGCCTTCACGAGGTTCTCGCTCTCGTCGAGCGTCCCCCACAGGATCAGCACCAACGCGATGTTGACGACGAAGAGCAGCAGTGGGTATACGGCCGGAAGCGGCAACGCCGCGAGCATGAGAAAGACGATCACGACGAGCCACGCGATCAGGAAGATCGCGACGCTGCGCTTTACATCCTCGGCGGTGATCCCCAGCCAGCCATGGATCAGTCCGAAAATGAGAATCGGGTAGCTCCACCAGAAGCCGAGGAAGATGCCGAAGACACACGCCACGAACGACTGGCCGAGCTGAATGGCCCAGATCGTCGCGATGAGCAGGCCGAGACCGGTCCCGGCGAGGATGATCGGCAGAGCACCACCGACCACCCCTGGGGGCAGATACCCCGCGAGCGCGAGCCCGAGAGCGATCGAGCCCGCCACGAAGACGGGGACCCCCAAGATCTGAGGGTCACCTTTCCAGAAGGGTGTTTCCATGCTTACCTCTCAGGTGCAGTGAGCAAGTCGCACGCCCCGGGGGTGCCACCCCGGGGCGTGTTTGTCTTCAGAGCAAAATCGTCACGGTGGAATGATCTCGCCGCTCGGCGAGCGCCGAGCGTGTGCACATCCCGCGTGACAGGTGTGCTGCGCGTAGCCGGTCACCGACGGTGTCGGGTCGTCCCGGGCGGGGCGCGACGTCACGAAGCCGACCAGGCGCTGCTCGCAGTCCGTGGCGCTGCAGCCTGGGCACACCTTGTCCTCCTCGCGCAGGAAGCGCTGGCGAAAGACCTCGAAGTGCAGTCCGCAGCTCGGGCAGTGAAGGTCGTACGTGGGCATCGGTCCCCTACGGTGTGATCGCGACTTTCAGGACGCCGTCCTCCTGGTTGGAGAACAGCGGATAGGCGTCCTCGATCTCGTCGAGCTTGAATCGGTGAGTGATGAGCTGGCCGAGGTTGACGCGACCGTTCGCCACCATCGACATGAGGGCCCGCATTCGCTCCTTGCCGCCGGGGCAGAGCGTGCTGCGGATGTCGATGTCCCCGATCCCGTAGAGGAAGCCCTCGAGCGGAATCGTGACCTTGTCACCGTAGACCCCGAGCGACGACACGACACCGGCCGGGCGCACCGACTTGAGGCAGTTCTCGAATGTCTCCTGGATGCCGAGCGCCTCGATGGCCACGTCCGCCCCGCGTCCGTCGGTCAGCTCCCTGACCTTCGCGACCGGATCCTCCTGCGTGTAGTCGATCACGACGTCGGCGCCCATCTTCTTGGCCATCTCGAGTCTGGTGGGATTCGAGTCGACCCCGATCACCAGCGCGGCGCCCATCATCCTGGCGCCCGCCGTCGCCGACAGGCCGATGGGGCCCTGTGCGTACACGACGACCGAGTCGCCGATCCTGACGTTGGCGGTCTCGGCGGCGGAGATCCCCGTTGTGGCGATGTCGGTCACGAACATCACGTCGTCGTCTGAGAGGCCGTCGGGGATCTTGGCCAGGTTCGCCTGCGCGTACGGGACGCGGAAGTAGTCCGCCTGCACCCCGTCGGCGGAGTTCCCGAGCCGCCAGCCGCCGATCATGCCCCAGACGTCGTCGTACCCCGCGCACTGCGCGAAGTCACCGTGCTGGCAGAAATAGCAGGCGCCGCACGGCGTGATCGCACCGACCACGACCCTGTCCCCCACCTCGTACCCCTGCACCGCCTCGCCGAGCTGGTCGATCACGCCGACGGGCTCGTGGCCGACGATCCGACCGTCGGCGACCGGGTACTCCTCCCGCCAGATGTGCGAGTCGGTCCCGCAGATCGTCGTCGTGGTCACACGCACGATCGCGTCGGTCGGCGAGCACGTCGGCTTGTCGACCTCCTCGATGTGGATGTCTCGATTGCCGCGGAAGACCGCAGCGCGCATCGTGTCTGCCATTCCCCCAGTCCTTTCCCTCGCGGTCGCCTCGGCGATGTCGCGGCTCGCCGGCTCGAACCCGGGCGCACCAACGCCGCCGTGGGGTCACCGTCGCGCCTGACCACCGGCTTTGGCAACCGCCGATTTCCCGCCGAGCAGGCATTTTGGGCGGCCAGAGCCGGAACGTGCGGACCCGCGGAACGGACTTCGTGCTGCAAATCACGAACAATTGCGGGCGCCCTCGGCGCCGCTCCGTCTCACCTGGGCGGGATCACCCGATCGGGTAGCGCGCTCACCCGCGCGGGGTACCGAGCGCCACGCGCGGGGGCGCTCAGAGGAGGCCGCGCTCCTTGGCGACGGCGAGCGCCTGAACCCGGTTGTGCGCCTCGAGCTTGGTGAACAGCGAGCGCGCATGGCTCTTCACGGTGTTCGGGGAGATGCCCATCTGATCGGCGGTCTCCTGCGTCGTCAGACCGCGGGCGATGAAGAGGAGCACCTCGTGCTCCCGATCGGTCAAGACGCCGTCCTCGGCGGGCGCCCCGGCTCGGCGCGGGAGCATCGCGCCAGCGATCCGCGGGTCGATGGCCGCCCGGCCGTGCACCACCTGCAGCAGCGCCGAGAGCAGGTTCTGCTCGGCCACGTCCTTGAACAGGCACCCCGACGCGCCGGCCTTGAGGCAGCCGCGAACCGCCATCTCCTCGGGATGCGCCGTGAGGATGACGATCGAGACGTCGGGCTGTCGCTCCTTGATCCGAGTGCAGATCGTCGCCGCCGGCAGATCGGGCAGGCGCAGATCGAGCAGCAGCACGTCCGGGCGGAGCTGCTCGCAGCGCAGAATCGCCTCCGACCCCGTCTGCGCCTCGCCGACCAGCTCGAAGAAGCGACTTCCGCTGAGGAGCAGGCGCATCCCGCTGATGACGATCGGGTGGTCGTCCGCGACCACCACCGTGTAGGGCTTCTGCCGACTCATCGGCGCGGCAGGCACGTCCTCAGCGTCGACCCCGCGTCCTCGTTGCGCGCCAGGGACAGCTCACCGCCCAGGCGGCCGACCTCCTCGCGCAGCATGCCCAACCCGACGCCGTTGCCGACGCTCGGCGGGCGGTGCCACCCGTCCGAGGGGCCGACCCCGTCGTCCTGGACGACGAGCTCGACGCGGTCGGCCTCGAAGGCGAGCGTCGTGATCACCTCGAACGCGCCCGCGTGGCGCTCCACGTTGTGGAGCGCCTCCTGGCCGACCCGCGAGAGCAGGTCCTCCTGCACCCCATCCAGCGGCACGGGCTCGCCGAGCACCACCAGGTGCGCGGGCACGCCGCATCGATCGCTGAACTCCGCCAGCGCCTCGCGCAGCTTCACCGCGAGCGCCCCGGCGGGCGCCTGCGGCGTGTCGAGCGTACGCAGCGTGGTCTTGAGCGCGCTCGCGGCGGCGGCGACCTCGCGCTCGACCCCGCTGAGGTGGCCGAGCAGATCGGGCCGGCCCGCCGCGGCGCTCTCGCGAGCGAGTCGGGCGGCCATCCCGATGCCGAACATCCTGTGGCCGAGGTCGTCGTGCAGGGCGCGGGCCAGGCGCCTGCGCTCGCGCAGCGCCGCCACCTCCTCGACGCGCGCCCGATCGCGGGCCGCGGCGAGCGCGGCGCCCGAATACGTGCAGAGCCGCTCGAGGGCCTCGATCGCGCCTGCGCTGAACCCGCCCCGGCGACGCAGGCCGGCATGGAGCACGCCGCGCACCTCCCCACCGAAGGAGATCGGCACTCCGAGCACCGACCTGATCCCCTCCTCGCCGACGACGATCTCGACGAGCTGCGGGTCGTCGACGTCGCGCCGGTAGTCCGAGACCGACAGCGGCGCGCCGGTCGCGAGCACGATGCCTCCCACCCCCACGCCCGGCCCGAAGCGGAGCCCTGGCAGCGCCGGACCCCGGTTGCCCAGGACGGCCTTCATCCGCAGGCGGTCGAAGCAGTGGTGCAGCGTGCACGGCTGCGTGTGGGTGCATCCGGTGACCGGCAGGGACACGCCGACCACGTCCACCGCGATCAGCCGACTCGCCTCCGACACGGTCTGCCACGCGATGCGCGAGACGACGAGCTCACGGAACAGGCGCTGACCGGCCGCGTCGGCACGACGCAACAGGCTGAGGTCAGCGGTGGTGCCCCCTGCCGGCGCCTCGGCGGGCGTTCTCGCGCTCAGAGCGTCCATCGACACACGGCCTCGCCTCCGCTGTGAACCTACGCGCCTCGCCGATCTCGGACAACCGATCTCCACCCGATCGGGTGAGGCGACACACCCAGACGCGCCAGTCGATCCCCGAGATGCTCGCCGTAATCGCCCGGGGCACGACCCGCACCCGATCTCGCCGGCGGATCGTACGCGCGCCGGGACTAGACTCGAACGCGACCCACGGGGAGGAGTGGCCAGATGAGCGACACCATGCGGGCCGCGGTCTTCAAGGACGTCCGCGACATCCACATCGAGGAGGTCCCGGTCCCCAAGTGCGGGCCCACCGACGCGATCATCCGGGTGACGACGACCACGGTGTGCGGGACCGACAGCCACATCTGGCGCGGCGAGTACCCGGTGGCCAGCGGGCGCGTCGTCGGGCACGAGCCGGCGGGGGTCATCCACGAGCTCGGGTCGGCCGTGGAGGGCTACGAGATCGGCGATCGAGTCGTGGTCGCGGCCATCACCCCGTGTGGCGCGTGCTACTTCTGCCAGTCCGGCGACCCGTCGCAGTGCGCCGGCTTCGAGGATCAGTGGGGGATCATCGGCGGCTGGCGGCTGGGCAACTCGATCGACGGCGTCCAGGCGGACTACTTTCGGGTGCCGTACGCCCAGGCGAACATGGCGAAGATCCCCGAAGGCCTCTCGGACGAGGAGGTGCTGTTCGTCACGGACATCGCGACGACCGGGATCTCGGCGGTCGAGACCGCCGACCTCCAGCTCGGTGACTCCGTCGTGATCTTCGCCCAGGGGCCGATCGGACTCTGCGCGACCGCCGGGGCGCGGCTGCGTGGCGCCGGGCTCGTGATCGCCGTCGACTCGAACCCGAAGCGCCTGGAGATGGCGAGCGCCATGGGCGCAGACGTCGTGATCGACTACACCCAGGAGGATCCGGTCGCCAAGGTGAAGGCGCTCACCGAGGGGCGCGGCGCGGACGTGGCGATCGAGGCCCTCGGCATCCAGGAGACGTTCGAGAACTGCCTCAAGGCCGTGCGGCCGGCGGGAATCGTGTCGTCGCTCGGGGTCTACGGCGACAAGGTCACCATCCCCCTCGAGCCGTTCATCTACGGGATCGGCGACATCGACATCCGCACCACGCTGTGCCCCGGCGGCAAGAAGCGCCTCGGCGCGCTGATGAGCCTCGTGAAGACCGGCCGCCTGAATCTGGCCCAGCTCGTCACCCATCGCTTCGGGCTGGACGAGATCGAGGAGGCGTACCCGCTCTTCTCGAATCAGGAGGACGGCGTGATCAAGCTGCTGCTCTCCCCCTGAGCCCGAGCGCGCGGCGCCCCGCGAGCGCTACGCGGTCGGAGCGCCGGCGACGAGCGTCGCGGCCTCGACGGCGGCGACCCTGATCCGCTCGGGCTCGAGGCCCCGGTCGTCGCGCAGGTGCCGATAGAGATCGGCGGCGAGCGGCGCCAGCACCATGTCGGCGAGCGTCGCGCAGTCAGCGTCGGGCCGCGCCTCCCGAAGCAGGACCTCGACGTGGAGCCGGTAGCTCGCGTAGACGTTGCCGCGGTACCAGACGCCCCCTGAGCCGCTCTCGGCGACCGACATCAGGTCGGCGTGCCGCTCGAGCAGGTCCGCGAGCGCTCCGATGAACGCCGCGAGCCGCTCGCCCGCAGGAGCGCCGGGTCCGATCGGCGGCGGCCCGCGCAGGATCGCGTGCTGGAGCTCCCGATCGGTCTGGTCGAGCAACGCCATCGCCAGCCCCGAGCGGTCCGTGAACCGGCGGTAGATCGTCCCCTTCCCCACGCCGGCGGCCTCGGCGATCTGATCGACCGTCACGCAGTCGGCACCACGCTCGGCAAAGAGCGCCGACGCGGCATCTAGGATCGCCCGCCGGTTGCGGGCCGCGTCGGCCCGCTCGCCGCCGTGGGTGCCGGGGTCGAACGGTGTGCTGCGGGTACCCATTTGAAAGCGGACTCTAGTCCGTCTACACTGCCCCTACAAGCGGACCACAGTCCGATTATCACCACCGACACCAAGGAGAACGCGATGAGCACGGCGATTTCGGACGAAACAGCGGTCGTTCCAGAGGGCACCTGGAAGAGCGATCCGGTCCACTCCTGGGTCGGGTTCCAGGTCCGGCACATGGCCGTGTCGAACTTCCGAGGCGAGGTCCCGAGCTTCGACGTGACGGTGACGAGCGAGAACGGAGCCGTCTCGCTCGGGGGATCCGCGCCGGTCGCGAGCATCACGACTCGGGACGAGAACCTGACGGCGCACATCGCGTCGCCGGACTTCTTCGATGCCGCCCAGCACCCCGAGATCACGCTCGACGCGAGCTCGGTCAGCCTCGATCGGGACGGCGAGCTGCTCGTCGAGGGCACGCTCACGATGCGCGGCACGACGAAGCCGGTCGGCCTTCGCGGGACCGTCAGCGAGCCCGCCGAGGATCCCTACGGGATGACCCGGGTCGGGCTCGAGCTCAGCGGCGTCGTCGACCGCAGGGACTACGGGATGGGCTGGCAGGCACCGCTTCCGGGCGGCGGGCTCGCACTCGGGCACGAGGTCACGGTCAGCGCCCAGATCGAGCTCGTGAGGCAGTGATGACGACGATCCTGGCGATCTCAGGCAGCCTGCGGGACGCGTCGCACAACCACGCGCTGCTGCGCCATGCGGCGGAGCTCGCCCCCGACGACATCGAGATCACGTTCTTCGACGAGCTGGGAGGGCTCCCCCACTACGACCCGGACATCGACGGGGACGACCCGCCGGAGGCGGCCACCGCGCTCCGGGAGGCGCTGTCGCGGGCGGACGCGCTCCTGGTGTCCACTCCCGAGTACAACGGATCGATCCCGGGAGCGCTGAAGGACGCGATCGACTGGGGGTCGCGGCCGTTCGGCGCGAGCGCGCTCAGCGGCAAGCCCGCGGCCGTGATCGGCGCGACGACCGGCGGCTACGGGGCGGTCTGGGCCCAGCAGGACGCCCGCAAGGCGCTCGGCATCGCGGGAGCGCGGGTGATCGAGGACGGCGTCGCGCTCGGACGCGCACACGAGGCGTTCGACGACACCGGACGGCTTCGCTCGCAGGAGCATGCCCAGGGGCTCGTCGCCGTCGTCGAGCGCCTCGCCCAGGCCGCGCAGCCGGTCGCCGCCGGGTCGTAGGCGAGGTCCCCCCTGCCGCGTTCGGCGCGGCAGGCGGATGTCCCGGCCCGGGCGCGGCCGCCCGAGAGTCAGCAGGCCCGAGAGCGCTCCGTGCGGCAGGTGTCCTTCGCGCCCCCGCCGATGCCGATGTCGCGCCCTGGGCCACCCAGGAGCCGGTCTCGACCAGGGCCGCCCAGAAGCCGATCCCGACCGGGACCGCCGAACATCTTGTCGTTGCCGGCCCGCCCGAACGCGATGTCCCTGCCGGGGCCGCCGCGCAGATCGTCGTTTCCGGCCTGGCCGTCCATGCGGTCGTTGCCGGCCTGGCCGAGGATCTTGTCGTTCCCGGGACCACCGAAGGCGCGGTCCTTGCCCTTGCCCATGCAGATCGTGTCGTTGCCGCCCAGGCCGCGGACGACATCGTTGCCGCCGAGCGCGTGGATCACGTCGGCCTTGGGCGTGCCCCGGATCACGTCGCGCCCGTTGGTGCCGACGATCGTCGCCCGCTTCCCGCCACAGCGCGCGTTGCTGGTGTTGCCCGAGTTGCCGGCGGTGCCGTCGTCACCGGAGTTGCCGCTGTTCCCCGGGCCACCGCCACCACCGCCGCTCGCGGCCGGAACCCACTCGACGTTCATGAGCGGCACGTAGCCACCGAAGCCCGGCCCGGGCAGACGCTCCTCCTGGGGCCGCAGGCCCGGGTAGAACCCCTGGACACCCTCCTGGCCGAAGGTCCGATGGGCCGGAAACGGGGTGGTCGCGTTCAGGACCGTGAGGCCGACGGTGTCGAATCTCAGGACCGCGTCGCGCGGATCGGGAGTCGGAAGCGGAACCCTGTCCCCCACGACCGGCACGTTCGGCAGCGGGATCGTGGTGGTGGTGTTGGGTGCCGGGGTGAACGGCGCGGACGTGAACTGGACGTCGCAGCAGACGATCCCGCCGCTGGGCGGTGGCGGGTTCACGTCGGGCGCCCGCAGCGAGCGGTAGACCACGACCTGCATGGGACCGGTCTGGGGCCCGACCTTCACGCGCGCCGCCGTCAGACGCCCCTCACCCGACGGCAGCACGAACGACTCCGCCAGGCTGGCGAGGCTGCCGGTCCCGACCCAGGTGCAGCTGTTGATCGGCCCGACGCCGGCCCACGGGATCCCGAGCGCCGGGTTGATCGCGCACGGAACGGTGTTGTTGGCGGGCCGGTTCGCCAGGTTCGAGCCCACGGTGACCGCCCCGGCCTGCTCAGCGCCACCCGCGAGCGTCGTCGCCACGAGCGCCGCGGCCGCGACACCGCCACAGATCCCGCCTCGAGCAATCCGCCGCATTCCGTTTCCCCCCGTTGCTGGCGATCGTGGACTTTCTCAGGGTTTGCGGCCCAGGGAAAGTCGCGGGGTCACAATTCCTGGATCGTCGGACGGACGAAGATCTCGTTCACGTCGACGTGGTGAGGCTGCCCGAGCGCGAAGACCACCATTCGCGCGACATCGCCGGCGGTGAGCTGCTCACCGCCGACCGGATCGTCGTAGAACGGCGTCTCGACGGTTCCCGGCGAGACCAGCGTGACCCTGCAGCCCGACCCGTGCAGCTCCTTCCTGGCCGCCTCGGCCATCGCCCCGACCGCGAACTTGGTGCACGAGTAGAGCGATCCGACGACGGCCACGTGGCCGGCGACCGATCCGCAGAGGAGCAGATGTCCGCACGACTCACGGAGCGGGTCGATCGTGGCGCGCACGGTGAGCGCCGCCCCGTAGACGTTCGTCAGCACCATCTGGCGCCACAGCTCGGGAGTGCCGTTCGTGAAGCCCCGGCGGACGCCGAAGCCGGCGTTGGCGAACACCGCGTCGATGCGGCCGAATCGCTCGAGCGCGGCGGCGACCATCCCTTCCTGGTCGGCCCACTCGGTGACGTCGCAGCGCACGGCCACGGCGCGCTCGTACCCGAGTTCGTCCACGAGCGCGTCCAGGCGCTCCTCGCGCCGGGCGGCGAGCACCACGTCGTATCCGGCGACGGCCGCCTGGCGGGCGGTCTCCTCGCCGATTCCGCTCGAGGCCCCGGTCACCAGCAGCACCGGGCGTCCGGCCATCTCTCCCCTCCTCTCGGAAACGCGAGCACGATGCTCGCAGAGCGCCTGGTCAGATCCTGGCTCGGCGAGCGGCCTTGGCGGCCTTCGCAGCCTTGGCGCGGGCCCGCTTGGCCTCGAGCCTGGCGCGGGCCGGGTCCTTCTTGGCGCGGATCACCGTCCACATGCCCCGGTCCTCGTGCGACTCGGGCGTCCCGGCAAAGAGCGAGCAGATGATCCGGTACGTACCCGGGGCCAGCCTGGCGGTGATCGTCGCCGACTCCCCCGGCTCGAGGTACTCGCGGTGCACCGTGCCGTTGCGCTCGCGGATCACGACGTCGTGGTCGTCCTCGCCCCGGTTGTAGACGCGCAGCCGCACGTCGCCGGCGGCGACGACCCGCCGCGAGGGCGTGATCGCCCACTCGGTCTCGTCGAGCGCGAGGGCCTGGGGCAGCGGGGGCGGTGGTGGCAGCTGGGGACGGTGGATCCGCGGCACGGCCACGGCGGTCCCGGCACCCAGGATCGCGACCCCGAGCAGCGCCAACCCGAGTCGCGCCCGGAGCGTCATGTGATCATCGACCGCCCGACGGTGGTCGGAAAGCCGTTCTGGGGGATGACCGCGGCGGGATCGCCACCGAGCCAGTCGGCGATGAGCGTGCCGTAGACGCTCCGAAAGTCCGTGGTCACCCGCAGATCGCCGCGATCGAGGGAGCCGAGACCGGGGAACTCGCCGGCCATCCCCCCGCGCACGCGCGGGCCCATCAGCGCCATCAGGCCACCGGCCCCGTGGTCGGTCCCGGTCTTGTTGCTCGCGACCCGCCGGCCGAACTCCGAGAACACGCAGGTCACGACCTTGTCGCCGACCCCACGCGTGTCGAGGTCGTTCTTGAACGCCGCGAGCGCCCCGGACAGGACCTCCAGCTGGGGGTCCTGGCTGTTGAGCTGGTTGCCGTGCGTGTCGAACGAGCCCCAGTCCACCGTCACGATCCGGTTCCCGATCGGCGCCGCCAGCAGCACCGCGGCGAGCGAGAGCCGGTCCGACAGCGACGACTGCGGGTAGCCGGCCACACCGCTCGGCTGGGTGAGGCTGCGCAGCGAGCGAGCGGCCTGAACGGTCTGCGCGAACGCCTCGCGCGAGCGGGTCAGGTGCGCGTTCGACTTTCGCGCGGCGACGGCCGAGACGGGCGCCATCTGCTCGGTCACGTTCACCAGGCCGTCGTAGACGCGCCGGACGCGGAACCCGGTGCGGGAGAGCGTCTGCACGGCGCTGACCGGAGCGGACTTGGATCTGATCTGCTTCGAGATCCGACTACCGATCGAGATCGCCTGCAGCGGGTTGTCGGGCGAGCCGTAGAGGTCGAGCCAGCGCCCGAGCCAGCCGGTGTCGAGCTTCTCGAGCGAGCCCTGGAACCAGAAGTCCCGGCTGTCGAAGTGGCTTCGGTTCGGCGGCGTGTAGTCGGCCGCCGGGAAGACCGCCAGATCGGCGCCAGCGCCGCCGGACCCGTCACCCCACAGGGTGTCGAAGCCCCCCGGGCTGCCGTTCGTGTTCGCCATGCACACCTCGGCCCAGCCGTGCGCGCCGCCCGTGCCGGCGACCGGGACCGTGCCGACCCTGCTGCCGTTGCCGGGCCCGTTCAGCCGAGCCAGGTTGGTCCGCTTGGCGAGGTACGTGTCGTACTCGGCCAGCGGCACCATCGTCTGGAGGCCATCGTTGCCGCCGTTCAGGAAGATCATGCAGAGCTTGCGGTCGGGATCCCCCTGCGCCGCGGCCTCGAGGGCCTGCGTCCAGTCGATCTGTGTCGCGGCGTAGACGGCCGCCGAGAAGATCGCCGCGTCCCGGAAGAACTCCTTCCGGTTGCGCCCCTTCGCGCGCGGCGCGCCGCCGGGTGAGCCCGCCAGCGTCTCGGCCGTGATCGGCATGTGGTCGACCGGGTCGAGGTCGTGCTCCGCGCTGTCGCTGGCCGCGCAGTCAGCGCAGATGATGGCCTCGGTCTCGGCGGCGTCCCGCCGCGCCGTCTCGTCGTGCTCGTGATCCATCACGTCACCTGTGCGTCGGGGCCGCCGAGCATGAACGCGCGCAGGACGCGCTGGCGCGCGATGCGCTGGTGCGAGCGCTCGGCGTCCATGGACTTGCTGAAGTAGAGCAGCGCGCTCTTGGTCCCCCGGGCGAGCCACGGGGTTCCGACCGCCGCTCGGGCGCGCTTGAACGCCTCGGTCGGGCTCTCGTCCTCGACGTCGGCGGGAGCCTTCTTGACCGGATCAGCCTTCGCGTACGCCTTCTCGAGGAGCCGCGAGGCCAGGTCGAACCGGGCGGTGGTGGTGTTGGTGTTCAGCCACTCGACACCGCCCTCCCAGCCGGCGACCGTCGGTGGGAAGTAGGGCAGCTGGCCCATGTCGTTGAGGGCGTTGTAGAGCGTGTCGTCGTCGATGGTGAGGCGCAGCGTCCGCATGAGGCCGACCGCGTAGACGACGGGCGACTTGATCATGTTCGGCTCTTTGAGCGAGCGGAGCATGCTCGAATGGGTCAGGACCCGCGCGACGACCGGACGCAGGCGACGCCTGCCGCGCTCGTAGACGCGCATCAGGTCCTTGACGGTGCCCTCATCGGGCGGCTCGGGATGGAACTCGCTCCAGATCGAGGTGACGATGAAGCGGGGGTGGCTGTAGTGGTCCAGGACCTGGTCGTGGACCGACTCGTAGTCGAAGTCGGCTCGCTTGCCCAGGATCAGCTTGTCGCCGCCGAAGTGGTTGTCCGGGTTGAACTCGACCATCGGCACCTCGGGGTTCTCGGTCTCGAGCTCCCAGCCGGTGAGGGCCTTCGACACCTCGCGGACGTCCGTCTCGTCGTAGTTGTCGTTGCCCTTGACGTCGGTCGGGCCGAGGCAGAAGAGCTCCATCAGCTCTCGCCCGTAGTTCTCGTTGATGTCCTCGGCGGTGTTCTCCTCGTTGTTCAGGAACCGCATCATCGCCGGGTCCTTGCCGACCTCCCGGATGAGGCGCGGGAAGTTCGCGGTGGGGAACGCGGCGAAGTCCGAGTAGCGGCGAAAGAGGGCGTTCTGGCGCGTCATCAGCTGCGGTGGAGACACCTCGCGGCGGTCGGTCGCGAAGTGGTTGTGCCACATGAGCGACAGCCGCTCGATGAGCGGGTTCGGCGTCCGGATCATCCGGTCGCACCACTCGAGCACCAGGTCGCGATCGCTCTCGGGCGGGTCGAGCGGCCGCTTGTCGGCACGCCTGGACCCGGACTGACCGGCGAGACGGCCCTGGGGCGCCGAGAGCAACATCTCGACGGCCTGCTGCAGGCTGCGCCCCTTGAACCGCTTGAGGTCGCGTGCGGTGGGACCGAAGCCGGTCCGCCACATCAGCCGCGTGATCGCGACGCGGTCCATCGGGCGATGCGGACCGCCGGCCTTGGGGCGACGGAGTCGGCGCCGCCTCGGGGCCCGCGTGCTCATGCCACCCTCGCGGTCATCACCCGGAACGCGCGGGTCGTGCGCCGGGTCTGCTGGATCCGGAAGTCACCGTTTCGGTCGCGGACGTCGTACCAGACGATCCCGGCCAGCAGAGGGAACGCGTCGGGCAGATCCCGGAGCGAGGAGATCCACTTCGCCTTGTTGCCGCCGGCCCCGGTGGAGCCCGTCTCGGCGATCCAGAACGGCTTGGGCGCCAGCGCGGTCACCCGCCGGCATGCATCGGCAAAGAGCGGGTCGGGGTCGGTCCAGGCGAGGCCGCCCTTGCGGCCGAAGTTGTAGCCGCTGGCACCCACGAGGTCGACGTTCCGCACGCCGGGGAAGTAGTCCTCGATCTCGTTGCCCTCGCGCTCGGGGATGCTGCGGTGGTACGGCGCCCACATCACCTTGACGCGCCGACCCCCGGCGCCCTTGATCACACGCCGGACCCGGGTGAACGCCTTCGCGTACTGCGTCGGCCGGTTCCGGTTGACCGTCCCCGACCACGGGTACCAGTTGGTGTTCATCTCGGGCATCGGTCGGAAGATCGGCGGCCGCTTCAGCCCGCGCATCTGCCTGCCCAGCCGGCGCAGGCCGGCGTCGTGGCGCCCTCTGATCACCCGGACCAGACGGAACCTCGGCTGACGCGCACCCGCTCGTCCGCTGTCGGCCATCCAGTTCACCATCAGCGTCGCGTTACGGCCGTTGGCCAGCGCGACGACGTTCCCCGGGATCAGATCGCCCGCGGTCACGTACACCGAGACGACCCGGGTCGCCCGCGGACCGACCTGCCGGGCCGTCCGGGGAACGGTGGTTGCCGGCCGGTCCTGGTAGACGCCCACCTGGACCGCCCCCGCCTCGCCTCCACCGGCCGCGGCCAGGCCGAGAGCCGCCGCACACGAGGCGAGGACGGCCGCCCTCGCGGGCGAGCAAATCCTTCTGGCGGGCATGCGGCGGACCCTATCCAGGCCTCCGGGCGCAGCCGGGTAAAGAAACTGGAAAGGCCTTGAGCCTTTGCGGTTTCGCTCGGCCGGAGCGGCCAAGCTCAGACGCGCTCGAGCGTGCCGAGGCCGCCGACGTCGAACTCGCCGATCGTCACGGACTTCGCGATCCCGTCCTGCCCGACGTCGAACGCCACCCGTGAGGCGAAGCTCGGCAGCTCCGGGGACAGGACGAAGGTGAACGTGTCCGCGTCGAGGTGCGTGAGCGGGAACTCCACCCCCTCCGGGCCCAGGAGGAGCGCCAGCCCGCCGTCGCGGGCGACGACCCGCGCCTCGCCCACGTAGTCGTTGGCGTACGTGCCGACGTAGGCACCATCGTCCCGGGCGGGCTCGGGATCTGCGGGGCGCTCGCCCAGGTCCTCCGGCTCGCCGTAGACACCGGCGAACCGCTCGCGCCAGACGTCGACGAACCCGTCCGCGACCACACCCGTCTCGACGTAGTCCAGGTAGGTCTCGCTGATCGCCTCGGGCACGCCCACGGGGGCGCCGTTGGTCAGGACCACGATCCCGAGGTTCTCCTCGGGCAGCGCCGCCGCGGCGGTCGCCGCGCCGACCGAGAAGGCGCCGGAGTGGTTCCAGCGGGCCCGGCCGGCCTCGTCCGTGGAGATGTTCCACCCGAGGCCGTATGCGGCGCCCGGGCGCGTGTCGATCCTCGGCTCTTTGGTGAGCGCGAGCGCGTCCGCGTCGATGACCCGCTCGCCGTCGAGCTGGCCTTGGGCGAGCATGATCCGCATCCACCGGGCCAGGTCGACCACGTTCGAACTCACCCCGCCGGCCGGCGCCTGGGCGTCCGGCGTTCGCTCGAAGTCCGCCGACCACACGCCGGGAGCGGTCTCGACGTGCAGTTCGGCCCGATTGTCCGCGGCGAGGTAGTCCTCGTGGCGCATGCTCGTGGACGTCATCCCAGCGGGGCCGAACAGGACCTCGTCGGCGAGGTCCTCCCAGGTGCCCCCGGCGGCGACGGCGGC
Organism: Thermoleophilia bacterium; assembly: GCA_028285405.1. Classification (GTDB taxonomy): domain Bacteria; phylum Actinomycetota; class Thermoleophilia; order Miltoncostaeales; family Miltoncostaeaceae; genus JANQPH01. The sequence continues at coordinate 32,744 of JANQPH010000029.1, read as the reverse complement.
CGACTCGCCCCCGGCGGTCATCCCGAAGTTGGAGTACGAGTAGACCTCGCCGAGCGGCTCGACGGGCACCAGGCGGAGGCGGCGCAGGATCTCGTCGCGGCCGTAGCCGATCTGCTCCAGCTCGTTGCCGGCGACCCCGGGCAGCCCGCTCGTGTGCGAGAACAGGTCGGCGAAGCTGACCGCCTCGGTGGAGTCGGCGTCGGCCAGGGCGAAGTCGGGGTTGTACTCGCTGACCGGGTCCTCCCACGCGAAGGCGCCCCGCCCGACCAGGCCGGACATGATCGTGCTGGAGATCGGCTTCGAGAGCGATGCGACCTGGAAGACGGTCTCGGGATCGACCGGGTCAGCGCCACCCGCGGTCCGCACGCCGTATCCCTGCGCGTGGATCACCTCGTCGTCGAACACCACCGCGACGGCGACACCGGGCACGCTCGTCTCGGCCATCGCGGTCTCGACGATCGCGTCGAGCTCCGGGATGGTGGCCTCGACCTCGGCCCTGGTCAGGGTCGGCTGGTTCGCCAGCTCCGAGCGAACCGGCGCGCTCGCCTCGTCGGCCGACGCCGACTGCCCGCCAGCGCCGAGCTCGACGACCAGCACCGACGCGACGATCGCCACGGCGGTGACGACCGCCATTCCGACCGCTGCCGCCCACCCGCTCCGCCGATCGCTCATCGAGACTCCCGCCAGATCGTGACGTCACGGCGCCGAGGCGCCACACGGAGTCTGTCGGCCCCGTGTGGCGGCGGTCAACGGAAGATGGCCGCGGCGGGCGGGTGCGGACGCCTCAGACGGAGGCCAGCTCCTCGACCGGCGGGCACGAGCACACCAGGTTGCGGTCACCGTGAACCGAGTCGATCCGTCCCACCGGCGGCCAGTACTTCGTGGCGATGACACCCGGCAGCGGATAGGCCGCGACGTCCCGCGAGTACCCGCGCGTCCAGTTGTCGGTCGCGAGGTCGTCCGCGGTGTGCGGCGCGCCGCGCAGCGGGTTGTCCTCGACGGTCCACTCCCCCGCCTCGACCCGCCGGATCTCCTCCCTGATGGCGATCATCGCGTCGCAGAAGCGATCGAGCTCGGCGAGGGACTCGGACTCGGTCGGCTCGACCATGAGCGTGCCCGGGACCGGGAACGACATGGTCGGCGCGTGGAATCCGTGGTCCATGAGCCGCTTGGCGACATCGTCAACGGTCACGCCCGACCCGTCCTTGATCGGACGCAGGTCGAGGATGCACTCGTGCGCCACCCGACCGTGCGCTCCGCTGTAGAGGACCGGGTAGTGCGGATCGAGCCGTGAGGCGACGTAGTTCGCGTTCAGGATCGCCACCTCGCTCGCCTTCGTGAGACCGGCCGGCCCCATCAGCGAGATGTACACCCACGGGATCACGAGGATCCCGGCCGAGCCCCACGGCGCCGCCGAGATGGGCGCGATGCCGGGCTCCGGACCGGCAACGGACACGACCGGGTGGGCCGGAAGGTGCTTCGCCAGGTGCGCGCGGACCGCGACGGGCCCGACACCGGGTCCGCCTCCGCCATGCGGGATGCAGAAGGTCTTGTGGAGGTTCAGGTGCGAGACGTCCGCCCCGAACTCGCCGGGCTTGGCGAGACCGACGAGCGCGTTCAGGTTCGCGCCGTCGACGTAGACCTGGCCGCCGTGGTCGTGCACCACGTCGCAGATCTCCCTGATGTCCTCCTCGAAGACCCCGTGGGTGGACGGGTACGTGACCATCAGCGCCGCCAGTGACTCACCGGCCTCTCGGGCCTTCGCGCGCAGGTCGGCGAGATCGACGTTCCCGTCGGCGTCACAGGCGACGACGCCGACCGACATGCCGGCCATCACGGCCGAGGCGGCGTTGGTGCCGTGGGCCGAGCTCGGGATCAGGCAGACGGTGCGCGTGTCGTCGCCGTTCTCTCGGTGGTAGGCCCGGATCGCCAGAAGCCCCGCCAGCTCGCCCTGGCTGCCCGCGTTCGGCTGCAGGGAGACCGCGTCGTAGCCGGTCGCGGCGCACAGGGCCGACTCGAGCTCGGCGATCATCCGTCGGTAGCCGCGCGTCTGCTCCTGGGGCGCGAACGGGTGCATCCGCGCGAACTCCGGCCACGTGATCGGGATCATCTCCGTGGTGGCGTTCAGCTTCATCGTGCACGAGCCGAGCGGGATCATCGTGCGATCGAGCGCCAGGTCCCTGTCGCTCAGCTGCCGCAGGTAGCGCAGCATCTCGTGCTCGGTGTGGTGCCGGTGGAAGACGGGGTGGCCGAGGATCTCGTCGGTGCGCCGGAGCCCCTCCGCCAGCCCCGGTGTCGCGCCGGCGTCGAGCTCCACCACGTCACCCGACACGCCGAGCGCCCGCCACACCCGCTCGATCGTCGCCCGGGTCGTCGCCTCGTCGAGCGTGATCCCAACCGTCGCGTCGTCGATCCGTCGCAGGTTGAGCCCTTCTCCGAGCGCCGCGCGCATCGCGGCGTCGGCGCCGTTCGCTGGCGCCACCCGGATCGTGTCGAACCAGGTCTCGGACAGGACCTCGATGCCCCCCGCGCGGAGCCCCTCGGCGAGGACGCTCGTGTACCGGTGCACACGCTCGGCGATGCGACGAAGCCCCTCGGGCCCGTGCCAGACGGCGTACATGCCCGCGACCACCGCCAGGAGCACCTGCGCGGTGCAGACGTTGCTGGTCGCCTTCTCGCGCCGGATGTGCTGCTCCCGGGTCTGGAGCGCGAGCCGGAGCGCCGGCCGCCCCGCGACATCGAGCGACACCCCGACCAGACGCCCCGGGAGCGAGCGAGCCAGCTCGTCCTTGGTGGCCACGAACCCCGCATGGGGCCCGCCGAAGCCCATCGGGACGCCGTAGCGCTGCATCGAGCCGACCGCGATGTCGGCGCCCATCTCGCCGGGCGAGCGCATCAGCACCAACGCCAGCGGGTCGCTGACCACCACGGCCAGCCCACCGGCCTCGTGGACACGATCGATCGGCTCCGTCAGATCGGGCACCTCACCGGTCGATCGAGGGCTCGCGAGCAGGGCACCGAAGAGCTCAGCCGGGATCTCGCTCGGGTCGCCGACGACGACCTCGACGCCGATCGGCTCGGCCCGACCCTCCACGACCGCGATGGTCTGCGGATGGCAGCCGCTGTCCACGAAGAACGTCGCTGACTCCGACCTGGCGGCGCGCATCGCCATGGTCATCGCCTCGGCCGCCGCGGTGCCCTCGTCGAGGAGCGACGCGTTCGCCAGCGGAAGGCCGGTCAGGTCCGCGACGACGGTCTGGAAGTTGAGCAGCGCCTCGAGCCGACCCTGGGAGATCTCGGGCTGGTACGGCGTGTAGGCCGTGTACCACGCGGGATCCTCGATGACGTTGCGCAGGATCACCGGCGGAGTGATCGTGTCGTGATAGCCCATGCCGATCAGCGACTCGAGGACCTCGTTCTCGGCGGCGACCTCCCGGGCGGCCGCGATCGCCTCGGGCTCGGTCAGCGGACCGGACACGTCCGGGTCCTGTCGGACGCGGATCGCCTCCGGGATCGTCTCGTCCAGGAGTGCGTCCAGGCTCTCGACGCCGATGGCATCGAGCATCCGTCGCTGCTCAGTCACATCGGGCCCGATGTGGCGCGAGGCGAAGTCGTCGCGGCGCTCCAGCTCGTCAAGCGTGAGGCGGTCGGTCATGGTCGGCGTCTCCCAGTTGCGCGGCAGGGCTGTCTGGCCCCCGCTGTCCTGGTGCCTGAGAGATGCCCTCGAACCTGTCGAGCTTTCCCCGTCGGCGGGATGAGCCTCATCCGCTTTCCAGCGCTGCCGCGCCCACCACGGTCCGGGTGCCTGAGAGATTCCGGGGCGGTTGCTCCTTCGGCGCCGACTCTCGGTCGGACTCTCCCACGGCGGCGATCGGCGCCCCGAACCGTATCAGCGACCCGGGTCGGCGGACACCGCTCGACCCGCCGCCCCCAGGAGCGCCGGCACCAGGCCACGGAGATCGTCAGCCACGATGTCGGCGCCAGACTGGCGCGCGTCAGCGGTCACCCCTGACAGCACGAGCGCGAACGGCCAGCCGAGGGTCTCCGCCAGCGCCCCGTCGGTATCGGGCCGATCGCCGACCACGACGCCGGTCTCGCCCAGCCGCGTGCGCACGAGCCGCGCGATCGGCGGGTGCGGCTTGCCCGCGACATGCGGGTCGACACCGCTCGCCGTCGCGATGGCCGAGACGATCGCCCCGGACCCGGGGCGGGCGCCGTCCTCGACCGGCAGCGTCGGGTCGGTATTGGTCGCGATGAACCTCGCTCCGGACCAGATCGCCTGCAGCGCGGCGTCGAGCGCCGCGTAGTCGAAGGCCGTATCGAGGCCCGCGATCACCCCCGCGACGCGCCGCCCCGAGTGGCTGGCGACCGGGGACAGCCCGACATCGGCGAGCGCCTCGCTGATCCCCGTCTCGCCGACGACGAGCACCGCGGCGCCCTCGGGGAGAACCGACCGCATCTGGGCAGCGGCGGCCTGGGCGCTGGTGATGACCTCGGATGGCTCGGCCTCCACCCCGGCTCGGCGCAGCCGATCCACCACCGCTCCGATCGGCGCGGTGGAGTTGTTCGAGACGAATCCGACGCGCAGGCCGGCCTCCCGCAGCGCGAGAACGGCCTCGGCCGAGCCGGGGATCACGCGGCGGCCTCGCCAGACCACCCCGTCCAGATCGAGCGCGATCGTGAAGTCGGCCGTCTTCGCCTCGTCGGTACCGGACACCGCGCCTGAGTATCGCTGCTCCCGCCCGAGCGTCGAAACCTGCCATCGTCAGCGCGTGCAGATCGGAGTGATGAGCTTCGGCGACGCCGAGCCCGGAGCGACCAACGGCGGCGACCCCGCGCTCGCGATGCGCCAGCTGCTCGAGCGCATCTCGCTCGCCGACGAGACGGGGCTCGACGTCTTCGGCGTCGGAGAGCACCACCGGCCCGACTTCCCAGTGTCAGCACCGGCGGTCGTCCTGGCCGCCGCGGCGGCGCGGACGTCGCGGATCCGCCTGACGAGCGCGGTCACGGTCCTGGGGTCGGACGATCCGGTCCGGGTGTTCCAGCAGTTCGCGACCGTCGACCAGATCTCGGATGGGCGCGCCGAGATCATCGCCGGCCGGGGCTCGTTCATCGAGTCGTTTCCGCTCTTCGGGTACGACCTCGACGACTACGAGGCGCTCTTCGAGGAGAAGCTCGAGCTGCTGCTCGCGCTCCAGGAGGACGAGCGGGTCACGTGGAGCGGGAGCCTGCGCCCCTCGCTCGACGACCGCGGCGTCTACCCACGGCCCGTGCAGGCGCGCATCCCGATCTCGATCGCGGTCGGCGGCACCCCGGCGTCGGTCGCGCGCGCCGGGCGCCTCGGATTGCCCCTGGTCATCGGGATCATCGGCGGGTCGCCCGACCGCTTCGCGCCGCTCGCCGAGCTGTACCGGACCGTGGGCACCGAGTCCGGCCACGACCCGGCGGCGCTTTCGGTCGGGGTCAGCTCGATCGGCTTCGTGGCCGACTCGGCGAGGACCGCCGCGGCGGCGTTCTCGCCCGCGTACGCCCGGGTGATGACCCAGCTGGGCCGTGAGCGAGGCTGGGGACCCGTGTCGGCCGCGCACGTCGAGCAGACGCTCGGGCCGGACAGCGCACTCGTCGTCGGGGATCCGCCGGCGGTCGTCGATCGGATCCTCAGCGAGCACGAGATGTTCGGCCTCGACCGGTTCCTGCTCCAGCCCGACATCGGTGGGCTGCCCCACGACCGCGTGATGCGTGCGATCGAGCTCTTCGGCACCGAGGTGGCGCCGGCGGTTCGGACCGCCCTCGCGCCGGTCGACGCCGAGCGCACCGCCCGCGGGGCTCGAGGCCGGAGCGGCTGAACGACACGGGCGGGTCGCGCCCGATCATCGGCGCACCGGCGACTAGGCTGTCGCTGTGCCCGAGTTCGCCGGCGAGCCCAGCGTCACGATCGCGCCGGGTGTCGACATGCCGCTGATCGGCCTGGGCGTCTGGCAGCTCGAGCTCGGCCGCGAGACCTACGACGCGGTCCGAGCCGCGCTCGACGCCGGCTACCGCCACATCGACACGGCGGCGGGCTATCGCAACGAGGCGAGCGTGGGTGACGCGATCCGCGACAGCGGGATCCCGCGCGAGGAGGTCTTCGTCACGACCAAGCTGCGGGCGAGCGAGGAGCCGGAGTCCGGTCTGACCAGGAGCCTCGACCGCCTCGGCATGGAGTGGGTCGACCTCTACCTGATCCACTCCCCGCGCGGCGGCAGCGGTCGCCACTGGCCCGCGCTCGAAGACCAGCATCGCCGCGGTCTCGCTCGCGCGATCGGCGTCTCGAACTGGTCGGACCGCGGCCTGCGCGAGCTGGTCGCCGACGCCACGATCCGCCCTGCAGTCAACCAGATCGACTTCAGCCCCTTCTCGTACTCGCGGGCGACGGTCGCCACCCACGACGAGCTCGGCGTCGTGCTGGAGGGCTACAGCCCGCTCGCGCGCGGCCAGGGGTTGTCCCACCCGCTCGTCGGCGCAATCGCCGAGCGCCATCGCCGATCCGCCGCGCAGGTGCTCATCCGCTGGTCCATCCAGCAAGGCGTGCCGGCGATCCCGCGCTCACGAGACCGTGGGCGGATCGCGGCGAACCGGGACGTGTTCGACTTCGCGCTCGAGGACTCCGAGATGGAGGCGCTCGACGGCCTGGGGTACTGAGCCGTGAGCTCGTGGCGCCCGCGCCCTAACGTGGCCTTCACACGGCATGAATCGACCCGCATGACACCGCTCGTATCCTCGACAACATGGGGATCAGAGCGCTGATCGAGGTTCCCGCGAGGGGGCTGTCACCCGGGATGCGGCTGCTCGACGAGGACGGCGCGATCGTCGAGGTCACCCGGGCCGAGCTGCAGCGCCGCTGGGGAGTGGGAGCGCAGATCGTCCGGGTCTGGCTCCGCGATCGCCATGGCGAGCGCGAGGCGGGCTGGGTGCCGCCGGACCAGCTCGTGCCGATCCTGAGCCCGTAGCGCTTCCGGCGCGGGCGCATGGCTGGGACGATGCCGGTGATGCGCGCCCGGACCGCCCTCCTCCTCGACGCCGTCTCGGTCGTCGCCTTCGTCGCGATCGGCCGCGTGAGCCACGACGACGGCGTCCTCTCGGCGGGCGGCCTGCTCGCCCTCTCCCCCTTCGCCATCGCGCTCGCAGGCGGCTGGGCGGTGACCCGTGCCTGGCGCCACCCGGCGGCGCTCGCCACCGGCGCATCCATCTGGGCGATCACCGTGATCGGAGGTCTGCTGCTGCGAAGCGCGCTTCCGGGCCGCGACCTCGAGCCGTCCTTCGTCATCGTGACCGCGCTGGTGCTCGCGCTGATGATCGTGGGCTGGCGTGTCGTCGCGACCGTCGCGACACGCCAGCCCACTCGTCGACGCGGCTCGCGCTCAACCGCACGATGACGCGCGCCGGCTGCGAGGGATCACTCCTCGCAGCATCGGCACGGGCAGCTCGGGCACGGGCAGGAGCACGGTGGCTCGTTCATCTGATCACCCCCTCTCGCAGCAGATGAGGCATTCACAGCTGTCGCCACAGCGAGCGGCCGCCCAGACGCGCTCGCCGGCGTCGAGCAGACCGACGACGTCCTCGTTGCAGACCGAGTAGACGACGACACGGCCGCGCCGCTCGCGCTCGAGCAGGCCACACCCGTGCAGGCAGGCCAGATGCTTGGACACCGAGGGCTGGCGAATCCCCGAGGCCTCGACCAGGTCGCCGACCGACTGCGGCCCGTCCCTCACGACCCGACGCAGCAGCTCGAGCCGCGTCGGATCGGCCAACCCGCCGAACAGGGCGGCCATCGCGGGCGTCGGTGGCGCGGAGATCGTGGGGGCGTCATACATTCCTCAATAGGAATATCACAGCGGATAGGCTCGCGCACGGTTGTGCCCCACGAATCTGGAGGATGCCCCGTGCGCACCGCTCACCTGCTGGTCGGTGGCCTGGCCGGCCTGACCCTTGGCCTTGGCGGCGTTGTCGCCGCAGATCTGGCCACAGAATCCGCTGAGGCCCAGGGCGGCTCGAGCAAGTTCGTGACCAGGGCCGAGTTCGAGGCCGCCAACAAGTCAGCCAATCAGCGCGCCAGCGCCGCCATCAACGGCTACAAGATCGCCAACAACGCCCTCACCAAGTACTTCCTGAAAGAGGGTGAGCTGATCGGCGCTGGCTCAGGGCCGATCACCCAGGACCGAGGTACCGGTGCCAACGGGCTTCCGGGCTCCACCATCCAGGACGGCGCGATCTCTCGCCAGAAGGTCGCAAACGCAGCGATCGACTCCCAGAAGATCGCCCCAGGTGGGGTGACCAACGGTGACCTGGCCAACGAGTCGGTCACCTCGACCAAGATCGCCCCGGGTGGAGTGACCTCAGGTGATCTGGCCAACGAGTCGGTCACCTCCGAGAAGATCACTCCCGGCGGAGTGACCTCGGGTGACCTGGCCGACGCCTCGGTCACCAACGCCAAGATCCAGACCGGCGCGGTCAGCGAGGCCAAGCTGTCCTCGGCGGTTCAGACCAAGCTGAACACGACCGGGGTGAGCGGCCTCGAGGAGACCAGCTTCACCAACGACGTGACCATCAACGGCGGCGATGCTCAGCAGGCGACCCTCGCGTGCCCCACCGGGAAGGTCGCCATCTCAGGCGGCGCGTTCCAGACGTTCAACGGCGGCGGCACTCCTTTCACGTTCACGAATGCCGCGGAGAACATCCAGGTCGTCGGGAGCGCCCGTCAGTCCGGGGGAGGCGGCTGGGTCGTGCAGCTCGAGAACTCCACCACACCCTCCGCCCAGCGGACCTACAACATGCGCGTGCTGTGCGCCACGCCGGGGAGCTAGGCATGCCCGCGAGAACGCGAACGGCCCCGGAGATCCGGGGCCGTTCGGTACTGCGATGCGAAGCCGTGGGCGAACCCGCGGCTCAGCCGAGCTGGATTACTCCTTGTTCGGCCACGGCACCGGACCCAGCGGGAGCGGCTTGCCTCCCAGGGACACGATGCTGACGCACAGGTAGATCCAGATACCGACCGCGGCGAACACGAAGGCGATGTAGCCCGCGACGTTCAGAAGGTCGGTGTCGACCGGCGTGGACAGGTAGGCAGCTGCAACGAAGCACAGCGCAGCAACCACCAGGATGATCACGAGGCCGTACGCGGCGGGGAGCTTCAAGCTCGAGATGAACAAGAAGAAGAAGATCGTCGCGAACGCGATTGCAAAGACCGCAACCGTACGTGTCAGGTCCTGAACACCTGCCTCTGGGTCGGCCTCGATTGCTGCAGCGAAGCCGTACCAGTCATTGATTACACCGAGCACGAAGAATCCGTAGCTGATCCAGAACCCGCCGAAGAGGGCGAAGAAGCCCGCCGGCCAGGATTGACCCTCGGCCGCTGCCCAGAGGGCGGCGACGAGAAGGAAGAGACCAGTCAGCCCGAGGATGATCGCGATCGGCGAACCCAGGGACGTCGCTCCGTCCCCGATGTACCCGGTGAGCTGCAGCGCAAGAGCGATCGAGCCGGTACAGAAGACCGGGACACCGATCAGCTGCGGATCGCCGGGTGCTCTGCCATTCGCCATGTAAGAACACCTTTCCGGGATGAACCCACCATCTGTTGGCACAGATGGCTACCCGCCTTGTGACGGATGTTGCAACCCTATGCGATCCGCCGGACGCGCGTCCAGGGCAGATTGACGAAACGTGCAGGCTCAGCGCGGCGGCGGCGAACGGGGCCGCGACTGAGATCGCCATCCCCAAGCGGATCGTGAGCCGGCCCGGCGCGGCGAGGTCCCGGCCGGTCAGGCCGATGCGAGCGCGCGGTACCCGGTGAGTCGATAGTGGAAGAACGTCCCATCGGCGAACTCCGGAGCGCCGAAGTGCCAGCCGACCCGACCCGCCGCCGGAAACGTGATCCCGTCGGCGCGGCCGTACCCGGTGACCTCCATGCCGAAGCGATGCCACCCCCACGAGCCGGACGCGTCGGGATCGCCCCATCGCGTCACCTCGACGCTCGCCAGGTGCCCGCTCGGAAGGGTTCGGACGGTGAGCCGGTTGTCCACGCCACCCACCGCGATCCCCACGCGAAACGTGTGGTGATCCAGCTCGTCGACGGCGTGGCCGTCGAGCGGGAGTAGCGCAGTCGGGACCCACACAGCCTCGGCCGCCGCGCGGCCCGCGGCGCTGCGGTCGACGTCGTCCCCCGACGCCCGCGCCACGGGTATGACGCCGGCGAGGTGGAACTCGGTCCGGCCGGCGCCGCCGATCAGGGAGTCTGCCCCCCAGATGACCCCCGCGACGCGTGCCGCCCAGAGAAAGCCCTCACGGGGGGCGATCACCTCGTGCGCGCGGAACGCCAGCCACCGCCCGCCGAGGCGGATGCGCCCGTCCATCGCGACCCGCGCGGCCGTGGCGCGGGCGGCGCCGGGCGCGATGGAGGCGGACAGATAACGAGCGACGCTGCCGGGCAGCCCGGCGAGCTCGCTCGGGTCGAACTCGCCCACCGCGCGAGCCCCGACCAGGGAGGAGGTCGCCCCCGCGGCGCGGGAACGGGTGTCGCAGGCCAGCGGCATGGATCGCCACCCGGGTCGGCCCGCCGACCCGGGTGTGTCTCGGCTCGTCAGCCGGCGGCCGCCAGCGTGCTCGACTTGCCCGCGATGCAGCTCAGCAATGACTCCCAGGACTCGACGAACGCCGCGGCGCCCTCGTCCTGGAGCTCTTTGCCCACGACCTCGGGGTCCACTCCGGCTGCGGCGAACTTCGCCAGCCACTCGGCGCTGTCGTCGCCGTCCGCGCTCACGCTCGAATCGATGCTGCCGTGGTCGGCAACTGCGAGGAGCGTCTTCTCGGGCATCGTGTTGACCGTGCCCGGCGCGGTGAGCTCCTCCACGTAGTAGGTGTCCGCCAAGGCCGGGTCCTTGGTGCTGGTCGACGCCCAGAGGATCCGCTGGCGCCGGCCGCCATAGCTCTCGAGCCGCATCATCCGGTCGCTCGAGAAGAGCTCCCGATACGCCTTGTAGGCGGCCTTCGAGACCGCCACGCCGAGGCGATCCCTGAGCTCGTCCGGGGCCGAGTCGGGCACCTTCTTGTCCCACCGGCTGACGAACAGCGATCCGACCGAGCGCACATCCGGATCCAGCCCGTCCGCCACCCGCCGCTCGATTCCCCGCAGGTATGCCTCCGCCTGGGCGACGTACTGCTCGACCGAGAAGAGCAGCGTGACGTTCACCGGGATGCCGTTGGCGATCGACTCCTCGATCGCCGGGAGCCCCTCGGGCGTTCCGGGGATCTTGATGAAGACGTTCGGTCGGTCGACCTGCGCGTGGATCGTCCGCGCCGCCTCGATCGTGGCGGCCGTGTCGTAGGCCAGGCTGGGCGAGACCTCGAGCGAGACCCACCCGTCCACCCGGTCGGTGCGCTCCCAGGTGGAGCGAAACAGATCGGCCGCGGCGCGAATGTCGTCGATCGCGAGCCCGAAGAAGAGGTCCTCACCGGACTTGCCGGCGGCCGACTGGGCCCGGATGTCGTCGTCGTAGTCGGAGCTGCCCTCGATCGCCTTGTCGAAGATCGACGGGTTCGAGGTGAGCCCGGTGACCGACAGCTCGTCGATGTAGCGCGCCAGCGTGCCGCTCGCCATGAGCTCCCGGGTGATGTAGTCGAGCCAGATGCTCTGACCCCTGTCATGCAGCGTCTCGGTTGGCTTTGCTCCCACGTCGATCCTTTCGAGGATGTCCCCGGGCGCCCGTCCACGCCCCCGGTCTTGACCTCGTTTCGGCGTCTGCCACACCGACCCGAGCGGGCGCGCCCGCATGAGCGCCCCCACTGATGGTAGTTCCGATCCCGGCGCCGCTCGACCCGCCGGCCGTAACTCGCCTCGAGACCGCTCGGCGCACCGCGGTCGGGTAGCGTGAGCCGACGGGTCGCCCAGAGACGGGAGCCGCGGATGGCGCACAGCATCGAGCGGGTGGAGGTCGACGGGCTCGCTGGGATCGCGCTCGAGAGCACCGATGCGGCGGTGCGGGCGATCGTCCATCCCGAGCTCGCCATGCTCACCAGCTCGCTCACGCATCGCGGCGACGAGCTGCTCGGGCAGCGAAAGGGCGTGCACGCCTACGCCGAGCGCGGGTCGACCATGGGCGTTCCGCTGCTCCACCCGTGGGCGAACCGCCTGTCCGGCGCCGAGTACTCGGTCCAGGGCCGCGAGGTCGCGCTCGACCTCTCCTCGGACCGGCTCCACCTCGACGGGAACGGGCTCCCCATCCACGGCCTGCTGCTCGCGGGCGCGGGGTGGGTCACCGGCGAGACGATCGCCGACGAGGGCGGCGCGCGCGTCTCGGCCGGGCTCGACTTCGGGGCGCACCCCGATCTGCTCGCGGCGTTTCCGTTTCCTCACCGGATCACGCTGACGACGACGCTCTCGGGCCCCCTGCTCGAGACCGCGGTCGAGATCGAGGCCACCGGCGACACCGCGGTCCCGCTCGCGTTCGGCTTCCATCCGTACCTCGCCCCGCCCGGTGCGTCGCGAGCGGACTGGGAGCTCGAGACGCCGGTGCTGCGCCGGGCGGATCTCGACGAGCGCGGCATCCCGACCGGAGCCGACCATCCGGTCTCACCGGTCCGCGGACCGCTCGGGAGCGCGGCGTTCGACGACCTCTACACGGACCTCGCCGACCCACCCATCTTCAGCGTCTCGGCCGGCGGTCGCCGCATCGCCGTGGAGTTCAAAGAGGGGTACCACGTCGCGCAGATCTATGCGCCGGCCGACGACGCCGTCGTGGCGTTCGAGCCGATGTCGGCGCCGACGAACACGCTGGTGAGCGGCTGGGAGCTGCGAAGCGTGCCGCCCGGGGGTCGCGCGCACGCCCGCTTTGCGATCCGAGTCGAGGGCTGAGCCGGAGCGCCCTCAGGCCATCGGGGCCATGGGCGGCGACCCGCCCTCGCCCGCGTCGGTCGCCCGCTCTCGACGCAGGAACACGAGCGCGATCAGTGCCGCGATGAAGACCACGCCCGCGCTGGCCCAGTAGGCGCCGGCGATCCCGTCGGTGATCCCGTCCCGGGTGGCGTTCAGGACCGCCTCCTGCTCGGCGGCGGGGATGGTGCCGGCGATCGCGGCCTGGGATCCCTCGTTCTCGGAGAGCACGCGCTCGAGCGACTCGGCCTGGTCCGCGCTCTCGCCCTGCCCCTCGAGGAAGCTGACGATCCGGTTGTTGGAGATCGTCGCGACGATCGTGCCGCCGATCGCGATCCCGAAGGTGCTCCCGACCTGCCGCGCGGTCGAGATCACCCCAGAGGCCTGCCCACGGTGCTTGGCCGGGGCGGTGTTCAGCGCATCGGTGTTGGTCGGGCTCATCACCAGCCCGAGACCGACGCCCATCACCAGATAGGCCGGCACGAGGATCGTGTAGTCGAACTCGTGCAGGAAGGCGGCGGTCCAGACGAAGCCGATGGCGACGAGCAGGGCGCCGGCCGTCGTCAGCGCGCGCGGGCCCATCTTGTCGTAGAGCCGACCGCCGAGCGGGGCCACGATCAGGAGCGGCAGGGTCAGCGGCAGCATCGACAGGCCGGCCTCGATCGGGCTGAAGCCGAGCATGTCCTGGACGTAGATCGCCCCGAACACGGTGATCCCCATGAGGCCGAAGAAGACGAGCGCGAGCACCGCGGTGTCCGCGCTGAAGTTGCGGCTGACGAACAGCCGCAGCTCGATCAGCGGCTGGTGCACCCGCAGCTCGATCAGCACGAAGGCCAGGACGAGCAGCGCGCCGGCGACGAGCAGCCCGATCGTGAGCGCCGACGACCAGCCCCAGGTCGTCGCCTGCATCAGCGCCAGCACGATCGCCACGAGCCCGGGGATCAGCGTGAGGGTGCCGGGCCAGTCCATCCGCTGCGCCGACGCCACCCGTCCGTCCGGGCGGGCGCGGGCGACCATGAGGATGGTCAGGATCCCGAGCGGCAGGTTGATGAGGAACACCCAGCGCCAGCTCACCTCGGTGAAGGCGCCACCGATCAGCGGGCCCAGCGAGAGGAACACCGAGCTGACACCGGCGTAGATCCCCATCGCCTTCCCCCGCTCGTTGGCCGAGAAGGCGTTCAGCGCGAGCGTTTGCGAGGGGGGCATCATCAGCGCCGCGCCGAGCCCCTGCACTGCCCGGGAGGCCAGGATCATCACCTCGTCCTGCGCGAAGCCCGCGGTGGCGGAGGCGATGGTGAAGATGAGGATCCCGGCGACCAAGATGTGGACCCGGTTGAAGATGTCGGCCAGCCGCCCGCCGAACGCGACGAGCGCCGCCAGGGCGAGCAGGTACGCGTTCACCACCCACTGCACCTGCGTCTGGGTGAGGTCCAGGCTCGCCTGAATCGACGGAAGCGCGACGCTCACGACGGTGGCGTCGAGCATCACCATCGACAGCGCACCGGTCATCGCGATGAGGACCAGCCACTTGTTCGGCGCCCCGGCGCTGCGAGCCGCTGACTCGGTCGCAGTCGTCATGAGCCCGCGCCGGCCCCTGCGCCGACGAGCTCCCCGAAGACGCGCCACGGACCCCGGCCGCTCGCCTCCTCGCCGCCAGGCCCGACACCACGGCACCCGCGGCTGCGCACGTCGTCGCTTGCTCGCACGATCTCGCCGAACACTACGCCTGGGGTCGGTCACGACGGGCGCCGGGTTGACGAGTCCGGGCCGCAACGGCCGCGACGGCACCCGACGGCACGCCCCTTCCGGCTACACCAGTCGCCGAATACCGGATTTTTGTGTCGTGCTACGCTGCCGCGTCGACCGAATCGGAGCACCTGCCCGTGAGCCTCGAACTCGCTGTCGAGAACCTGATGTCCCCGATGGTCCTGGCCTTCGTGCTGGGAATCGTCGCGGCCGCCGCGCGCGCCGACATCGCCTTTCCCAAGGGCCTGTCGGATGCGATGTCGGCGTACCTGCTGCTCGCGATCGGCTGGAAGGGGGGCACCGCGCTCGCGGACTCCTCGTTCACGGCGATCATCGGGCCGGCGCTCGTGACGCTCGCGATCGGGGTGGTCACACCCGTCGTGGCCTTCGCCGTGCTGCGGCGCCTGTCGTTCGGGCGCACGGACGCGGCGGCGATCGCCGCGCACTACGGCTCGGTCTCGGCCGTGACCTTCGCGGCCGCCTTGACGTTCCTGCAGGCGGCCGGCTACGAGCCCGAGGGCTTCATGGCGACGCTCCTGGCCCTGCTCGAGGTGCCCGGGATCGTCGTCGCCCTCGTCCTGGCCCAGGGCGCCGCCGCCTCACCGCTGTCGGCGACGCGTGAGGCGCTGCTCGGCAAGGGGGTGGTGCTCCTGCTCGGTGGGATCGTGCTCGGCGCGCTCGCGAGCGAGCCCGGCGCCACCCAGGTCTCGCCGTTCTTCGACGGGCTGTTCTTCGGCGTGCTCACGCTGTTCCTGCTCGACCTGGGGATCGTCGCGGCCAAGCGGGCGAGGGACCTGCGCAGCGCGGGTTGGCGGCTCGTCGCCTTCGCGCTCGTGTTCCCGGTCGTCTTCGGCTCGCTCGGCGTGGTGCTCGGCACGATGACCGGGCTCTCGATCGGCGGCGCCGCCCTGCTGGGCACGATGGCCGGCTCGTCCTCTTACATCGCCGCGACCGCGGCGGTGCGAGCCTCGCTGCCGGAAGCCAGCCCCTCGCTCTATCTCGGCGCGTCCCTGGGCGTCACGTTCCCCTTCAACCTGACGATCGGGATCCCGCTCTACACCGGCCTGGCGGTCGTGCTCGGGTAGCCGCCCCCGGTCGGCCGGACGACCGGCCGGGCCCGGAGCCGGGATCGCCGCCGTGACGCATCGCCACCGTCGTCGGCGCGGTCAGTGTTTACATTTCTGCAATCACAACGGAACCCGCAGAGATCGAGCGCACGACACCCACCCGCCAGGTCGCGCGCCACACCACCCATCCACCCGAGACCGCCGACAGGCCGGGCCGGTGGCTGACCGACCACCGCGGCCTCGTGCTGGTCTGGCTCGTCTCCGCCGCCTGGGCCGCGCTGTTCTCGGCCCTGTCGATCGCACGCCATCAGGCGTTCTTCTCCGGACGATTCGACCTCGGGAACATGGTGCAGGCGGTGTGGAGCACCGCCCACGGGCGCCCGCTCGACACGACCGAGGTCTCGGGGGAGCAGATCATCCGCCTCGGGGCGCACGTCGACCTCATCCTGATCGCGTTCGCCCCCCTGTGGCGGGTGTGGCCGAGCCCGGAGATGCTGCTCGTCTCGCAGGCTGTCATCGTCGCCACCGGCGCGGTTCCCGCGTATCTGCTCGCTCGCCGGTGGCTCGGGGACGAGCGGCTCGGGCTCGCCTTTGCGGGCGTCTACCTCCTCTACATCCCGCTCCAGTACGCCACGCTCTTCGACTTCCATCCGGTCACGCTCGCGGCACCGCTCCTGCTCTGGGCGATCTGGGCGGCCGAGACCGAGCGGATCTGGGCGTTCGCGGGGTTCGCCGCGCTCGCCGCGCTCACGCAGGAGCAGGTGGGTCTCGCCGTGTGCGTGCTGGCGGTGTGGGCGGCGGTGCGCCATCCCCGCATCCGGCGCGGCGCGGTCGCGATCGCGGTCGGCGCGGCCGCCTGGGTCGTGGTCGCCGTGTTCGCCATCCTGCCCGCGGCCTCCGTCGAGGGCGCCAACCCGCACGGCGTGCGCTACGAGCCCCTCGGCTCGAGCGAGACCGAGGTCCTCACCACGATGGTCACGAGACCGTGGGAGGTCGTCGAGGTGCTGGCGACCCCGGGCAGGGCCCTCTATCTGGGAGCGCTCTTTCTCCCCCTGCTCCTCCTGCCGCTGCTGGCGCCGTTCCTGCTGCTCGCAGCCGTGCCGCAGTTCGGCGTCAACCTGCTCGCGGCGAGCGGTCCGCCGCAGTCGATCGAGTTCCACTACACCGTGGTGCTCATCCCGATCCTCATC
This sequence comes from Thermoleophilia bacterium, assembly GCA_028285405.1. Taxonomy (GTDB): domain Bacteria; phylum Actinomycetota; class Thermoleophilia; order Miltoncostaeales; family Miltoncostaeaceae; genus JANQPH01. The sequence continues at coordinate 15,837 of JANQPH010000029.1, read as the reverse complement.
GCCGCGGCGGCGCTCGGGCTCTCCCACCTGCGGGCGCGAGGGCTGCCCGGCCCGCCCGGCCGGCTGCTGCGAAGCGGTGGCGCGCTCGCGGTAACGCTGGTCACGATCGGGGTCGGGTTCACGATCGTCGCCGGCCCGCTGTCGCCCATCCCCGGCTCCGGGAGCCCGCACCATGGCTTCTCCGGCGGCGCCGAGGCGCGCGCGATGCAGGAGGCCGTCGATCTGGTCCCCGACGGGGTTCCGGTCTCGGCATCCAACCCCGTGGGCGCCCACCTCAGCGACCGTGAGCGGATCCACCTCTTTCCGCTCGTCGCGGACGCCGAGTGGGTGGTCGTCTCCCGCCCGGGACGAACGGGGCGCGCGGTGACCGACCGCCAAGGCACGCTCCGGCCGGGGCTGCACCTGCGCACCCTCGGCGCGATGATCCGCAGCCCCGCCTGGGAGCGCGTCTACTCCCAGGAGGGCGTCCACGTGTTCCGCAAGGCGGGCCCGCCGCCTGTCGAGGCCCGCTCGGGCGCCGAGGCATGAGGCAGCAACCGCTCCTGCTGTTCGACATCGACGGCACGCTCCTGGTCGGCGACAACGCGGGCCACCACGCGGCGATCGTCGCCGGGCTCGAGGAGGTCTACGAGCTGGATCTGGCCGGGTTCTCCTTCATGCGCCTGGAGCCGTGGGGCAAGACCGACATGCAGATCGCGCTCGACGCCCTCGCCGCCCACGACGTCTCCGAGGCGATCGCACGCGAGCGGCTCGAGCTGTGGCTCGAGGTGGCCGACTCGCACCACCTCGCCGTCACGTCGGGCGGCGAGCACCCACGGCCCCAGCCGGCGCCGGACGCGGCGGCCACGCTGGCCGCGCTCGCGGACCAGACGGCCATCGGGCTCTTGACCGGCAACATCGAGGGCATTGCGCGACGCAAGCTGCGAGCGGCCGGCCTCGGGACGCACTTCGCCGGGCGGCCGGGCGGCTTCGGATCGGACCATCCGGACCGCGGGGAGCTCGTGCGGATCGCACGCGAGCGGGCGGGTGGCCCCCATCCGCCGTCGCTCACCGTGGTCATCGGCGACACGCCGCGCGACATCGCGTGCGCCCGAGCCGGCGGCGTGACGTGCGTGGCCGTCACGACAGGCCCGTTCGACGCCGACGCGCTCAGCGCTGCGGATGCGGTCATCTCGTCGCTGGACGAGCTCCAGGGCGCGCTCGCCGAGCTCGGGTTCGGCGAGCCACAGACGGTCGCGGGGGGCTGACCCACCGCGGTGGATAGGGTCCCGTCGATGGGCAGGGAGTTCCGGGCCTTCCTCCGTCGCGGTGATGTCGTGACGCTGGCGATCGCCGTCGTGATCGGCGTCGCGTTCGCCGCGCTGATCACGTCATTCGTCGAGGACCTCCTCACCCCGCTGATCGCGGCGATCGGCGGTGAGACCGACTTCTCCCAGCTGACGTTCACCATCAACGACAGCCAGTTCTTCTACGGCCAGTTCGTCAACGCCGTCATCGCCTTCGTGATCGTCGTGGCGGTGGTGTTCTTCCTCGTCATCGTGCCGATGAACCGCCTGATGAGGCGGTACGAGCGGGAGGAGCACGCCGCCGTCCCCGAGTACGCGACGCTCACCGCCGCGAGCGCCGACGAGCTGCAGCGGGGCGTGAACGCGAAGGCCCAAGACGGCTGGAGGGTGGTCTCGACCTCGGACGGCCCCGGCAGCCGCGAGGTCACTGCGGTGCTCATCCGCGAGTGGCGCCCCGGACAGCCGGGCCTCAGCCCACCGCCAGGCTCCTGACCAGCGCCGGCTCGAGCGCGGCGATGGACGCGATCCGAGCCGCCGCGAGCGAGAGCGTCGTGTCGTCCGGCGGAAACTCCCGGTTGGGGATCGCGATCACCGCCATACCGGCGGCCACCGCCGATCGGATCCCGTTGCCCGAGTCCTCGACGGCGACGCACCTCGCCGGGTCGACCCCGAGCCGAGCGGCGGCCTCGACGTAGACGTCCGGCGCGGGCTTTCCGGCGCCGACCTCCTCGGACGAGACGGTCACCGCAAAGCACTCGGCCAGACCCGACGCCGCCATCACCACGTCGATCACCTCGCGGTTCGAGGAGCTGGCGAGGCCGAGGGGGTGGCGCTCGGCCATGCGCCGCACCGCCGAGACCGCACCCGGCACGAGCGGCAGGCTCGCCTCGTACCGGCTGATGATCCTGGCGACGACGTCGCCGTTGATCGTCGCGGGCGGATCGGCCAGCCCCACCGCCTCGTGCATGTAGGCCGACCACTCCAGGGAGCTCATCCCCATCATGTCGGCGGTGGCGGTCTCGGGCCACTGGCGGCCCGCCTCGGCGGCGAGGTCGCGCCGCACCTGGTCCCACACGCCTTCGGAGTCGATCAGCACGCCGTCGAGGTCGAAGACGACCGCGGCGCCGGTATCGGATGCGGTGCTCACGAGGACCCGAGCACCGGAGCCACGCTAGGCGGCCGCGCCCTCCGCCTCGGCGTCGGCGGTCTCAGCGGGCTCCTCGGCCGGCGCGGGGGCGTCGTCGGCCTCCGGCTCGAGCCCGAGCGCGCTGCGCCAGTCCTTTGGGACGTCCCGCGACCACGCGCCCTCGCGCGCGCCCTGGTTCGGCATGCCCTGAGGGTTCACGCCGAAGAACCGGTTCGGCTGTTTGGAGCGAAGCATCGGCGGGAGTATGCCACGCGCCGCCGGCCGTGCCGCGGTTCAGGCGGCCCTGGGAGCGCGGCGGGGACGAACGTCCGGGATCGGGCCCTTGCGCTTCGCCAGCGGGTGGCGAAGCAGGTACGCGCTCGCCAGGCCGGCCCAGTGGCCGTAGGGGCGCAGCAGCTCCTCGGTCTCGGACGGCGTCGCCCGGCGGCCGAGCTCGACCGAGCGGAGACGGACCAGGCCGAGGTCGCCGACGAGGCCGTGCTCGTAGCGACCCAGCCCGTCGACCATCACGACACCGGCGGACCACGGACCGAGCTGTCGCTCCCGGACCATCCGCCGGACCGCCGTCTCCGAGTCGACGTCGGCGAGCCGGGATGCGTCGAAGCTGCGCGACAGGCGCACGAGCGCCGCCGCCCGGCGAGCCGCCAGCCCGCACTGGCGAGCGGTCGCCGCGGAAATGCCGGCGAGCTCGGCCGCGGTCGGAGGGAGTCGCAGGCCAGCACGCTCGGGCGCGCATGCGCGAACGAGTCGGGAGTGGATGCTCGCGCCCTCCCGCCCCGGGACGAGCTGGCCCGCGAGCGCCCGAGCGACAGCCTGTGCCGGGGTGCCGAGACGCATCGGCCGATACCCGCGCAACCGCGTCAGCAGCGGACCCATCCGCCGATCCCGCCCACCCAGCTCGAGGAACTCGGAGTGGTCGACGTCGGTCGCGAGCGCGAAGCGCAGCGCATCGACCGCCGCGTCCGCCGGGCCGTCGGTCGCGATCTTGGCCTCGAGCGCGCCGTCCGGGAGCTGGCGAACGCTCGCAAGCGCCCACCCGCCGTCCGGGCGCAGCGCGACGCGGAGCACGCCACCGCGCATCAGCCTGGTGCCACCACTGTCGCCGCCCGCGGAGAGGTCGAGGCGGTACGGCGGGCACGGGCGAAGCGTCAGGAGCACGCGGGGATCGTGGCAGCCCGCCCGGAGGGCCCGACGGAATCCATGCCCGGAAGTCCGCAGCCACCGAGAACGGCGCGTACGATGGCGGGCGATGTCGGAGGCTTGGCGGAGCGCCCTGCGGGTCGGCTGTGCGCAGATGGATGTCGAGCCGTTCGACATCATGCGCAACGTCGAGACGCACCGCGAGCTGATCGCGCAGGCGCACGACCAGGACGTGTCGGTGGTCGTGTTCCCGGAGCTCTCGCTCACCGGATACAGCACCGGAGAGCGGGGTTACGAGCTCGCGATGACCCGAACGGACTCGGTGCTCACCCGGCTGGCCGATGAGGCGGGCGACATGGCGGTCGTCGTGGGCTTCATCGAGGAGGGCTACGCGGCGCAGTTCTTCAACTCCGCCGCCGTGCTGCGCCACGGCGAGGTCGTGTTCGTCCATCGCAAGCTCAACCTGGCGACGTACGGGAACCTGGAGGAGGGCAAGTACTTCGCGTCGGGCCGGTACGTCGAGCCGGTCACCCTGGACGAGCCGTTCTCGGCCTCGATCCTGATCTGCGCGGACATGTGGAACCCGGCGCTCGTGCACCTGGCTGCGCTGCACGGGTCCACGCTGCTGCTCTCTCCCACCAACTCGGCGCTCGACAGCGTCAGCGGCGCGTTCTCGAATCCGCGCGGCTGGGAGGTGGTCGTCAGCTTCTACGCGATGATCTACGGCCTTCCGGTGGTCATGGCCAACCGCGTCGGTCGCGAGGAGGATCTGGTGTTCTGGGGCGGGAGCCGCATCCTCGGGCCACGGGGAGAGGTGCTCGCGCTCGCCTCGGACGACGAGACGACGCTGCTGACCGCCGATCTGTCGTACGAGCTGATCAAGCGCGCCAGGTTCGAGCTCCCGACGGTCCGTGACTCCAACCTGGAGCTGGTCGAGCGCGAGATCGGCCGCCTCGCGGCCCGGATCGGCGTCCCGGAGGCCTACCGCGACAGAAGCTGACCCCGCCGCGTCGGGGCCGGCTCGTCCTCAGGGCACGAGGACGAGCTTCACGCCACCGGTCCCCCGCTGCTGGCGGCGCCACGCCTCCGGCGCATCGTCCAGGGGGACCTCCTCGATGTCGAGCGCGACGCCGCGTGCCGCCATCAGGGCGCACAGCTCGCCGAACGCCGCCCGGATGTCCGCCGGGTCCTCGTTGAAGATCGAGAACCCGCGAATGTCGAGACGCCCGCCGCGAAGCGGCCCGGCCGGAAGCTCGACCGTCGCGCTCGCGGCGTTGCCGACCTGCACGAGCCGGCCCCGCAACCCGAGACTCCTGAGCGCGGCTCGGCCCGGCTCGCCCCAGAGGGTGTCGATGACCAGATCGGTCGTGCCCTCCATCGCCTCGGCGATCCGGTCCTCCAGATGCTCGGGCTCGCTGGTGACCCACGAGTCGGCACCAGCCTCCGCCGCGGCGGCACCGTCGCCGGGACTCCTCACGACGCCCACGACGCGCGCGGCCTCGCGCGCTCGGGCGGCGGCGAGCGCCACCCGCCCGACCACCCCCCGGGCGCCCAGGACCAGCACGTGGTCGCCGCGGCCGCAGGCCCCCCGCATGGTCGTCGCCATCCAGCCCGCGAGGCCGGCGATGCCGGCCGCGACGGCCTGCGCGTCGCTCGGCCCCTCGGGAACCTCGACGAGCGCCGTGTCGGGCGCGACGAACAGCTCGGCGAAGGCGCCGGTGCGGACGAGGCACCACACCCGCGTCCCGACCGGGAGCGCGTCCGACTCGACGATCTCCCCGACCGCCTCCGCGCCGGCGACATACGGCGGAGGCGGCACCGGCAGGTAGAACCGGCCGCTCGCGATCGCCAGATCGACCGGGTTGATGCCGGCGGCCCGAAGGCGAACGATGCTCTCCCCCGCCGCGCGCTCGGGCTCGTCCCGCTCGACGACCTCCGGCGGCTGGCCGTGCCCGGGTATCTCGATCGCCCGGCATCCCATGGTTCGTCCTGCGGCGGAGCCTCGTGTCGGTTGCCGTCATCGGACAGAGTAGGTGCCCCAGCGGGGGTCTGCGCGCAGACAGACACCGGATCCGGTCGAGCGAAGGCGACGATGCGCGAATCCACGATCGAGGTGCTGCTCCTCGACGGCACGTACGAGCTGTTTCGCTACTTCGCCGTCGCGCCGCCGGCTGTCGTCGACGGCATCGACGTCGGCGCCGCCCGGGCGGTCACCCGCAGCGTCCTCGGCCTGCTCGAGACGGGCACCACCCACGTCGGCGTCGCGACGGACCACGTGATCGAGTCGTTCCGGAACGAGCTCTGGCCCGGCTACAAGACCGGCGCGGGCCTCGACCCGCGGCTGGCCGACCAGTTCCCTGTGCTCGAGGACGCGCTCGGCGCGCTCGGGGTCGTGGTCTGGCCGATGGTCGAGTTCGAGGCCGACGACGCGCTCGCCAGCGCCGCCGCCCTGGCCGCCGACGACCCGCGGGTCGAGCGGGTGCTGATCGCGACCCCCGACAAGGACCTGGCCCAGTGCGTGCGCGGGTCCCGCCTCGTGATGCTGAACCGTCGCACCGGCGACGTCATCGACGAGCGCGGCGTCTGGGCCAAGTGGGGTGTCGGCCCGCGGTCGATCGCGGACTGGCTGGCGCTGGTCGGGGACTCGGCGGACGGGTTCCCGGGCCTTCCGGGCTGGGGCGCCAAGTCCGCCGCGACGGTCCTGGCGCGCTACGGATCGATCGACGCGATCCCCACGGACGCCGCCGAGTGGGACCTCACCGTCCGCGGTCGCGACCGACTGTCCGCCGCGCTCGAGGACGGACGCGGCCGTGCCGCCCGGTTTCGGGAGCTGGCCACCCTGCGCACCGACGTCCCGCTGGGAACCGGCGTGGACGGCCTCGCCTGGTCGGGTCCCACGGCCGAGCTGGGGTCGGTGGCGACCCGGCTCGACGCGCCGGACCTCCTCGAGCGGGCCGGCGCGCTGACGCGCTAGCCGTGGCTCGCGGCCTCGCGCGCCGCCGACTCGGGCGTGCGCCGCGAGCCGAACGCGAGCAGCGACATCCCGATCACCGCCGCGATCACGGAACCGAACAGGATGCCCACCTTGGCCGCGTCCTCGAGGTCGCTGGCATCGAACGCGAGGCCCGCGACGAAGATCGAGACGGTGAACCCGATGCCTGCGAGCGCACCGACGCCGATCACATGTCGCGCACCCACGCCTCGCGGCAGGCGCCCGACCCCGGTCTTGACGGCGATGAGCGCTCCGAGGCCCACGCCGACGGTCTTGCCCACGACCAGGCCGAGCACCACGCCGAGCGTGACCGAGCTCGAGGCCGCCTGCTCCAGGGACTCGCTGTCGAGCCGGACGCCCGCGTTGGCCAGGGCGAAGATCGGCAGCACGACGAAGCTGGACCAGGGATGGAGCGCGTGCTCGACCCGGTTGAGGGGCGACACGGCCTCGTGGCTCAGCCACGAGAGCCGGCGCCACGATGCCGCTCCCACGTCGCGATCGGCGGACGGGGTCAGCTGCGCGGCCATTCGTCGCGCCTCCTCGCCGACGACGACGCCCGGCTGGAACGGGTGGCGAGGTGTCAGGAACCCGAGGGCGACCCCCGCGATCGTCGCGCTGACCCCCGACTCGAACATGAAGTACCAGACCACCAGCCCGAGCACGATGTAGACGCCCATGTAGCGAACGTGCAGCCGGTTCAGGAGCCAGATCAGCGCGAGCACGCCGACGGACGCGCCGAGGAACGGCAGCGAGAGGTCGGACGTGTAGAACACGGCGATGACGGCGATCGCGCCGATGTCGTCGATCACGGCGATGGCGAGCAGGAACGCCGGCAGCTCCGGGGGCACGCGGCGCGAGATCAGCGCGAGGGCCCCGAGCGCGAAGGCGATGTCGGTCGCCATCGGGATCCCCCACCCCTGGGATCCCTCGCCTCCGGCGGTGACCGAGAAGTAGATCAGCGCCGGGAGCACCATCCCACCGACGGCCGCGAACAGCGGCGTGACCGCGGCGCGCACGTCGGACAGCTCGCCCAGCGTCATCTCGCGCTTGATCTCGAGCCCGACGACGAAGAAGAAGATCGCCATCAGGCCTTCCTTGGTGAACCCGGCGAGATCCTTCTCGATGCTCCAATCGCCGATCTGGAGCCGAAGCTCCGCGCCCCAGAAGGACTCGTAGCCGCCCGGGGCGGTGTTCGCCCAGATGAGCGCGATCACGGCCGCGGCCACGAGCACCATGCCGCCGGCGGCCTCGGTCTCGAGGAACTCCTGCAGCGGTCGGATCACCCGGCGCGGGACGCCGCGCTCCGACCGGCCCCACGGCACGCGGAGGCCCCCGTCGCCCGTGCCGAGGCTCACGCGGTGCGGCTCCGAAGAGTCGGCTGGTCCGCCGACCCGCCTCCGAAAGTGTCGTCTCCGCTCCGCCGCACGCGCCCGTCAGCGTAGCCGTCCGCGCCCCGGACAAGCGCCCCCGGCGGACGTCGACCGCCGCGCGAGGGTCCGACGCCGGCCGGCGCTAGCGTTGACGAATGGCCGCTGCCCGAGGCCCGAACGCAGCCGCGCACGACCCCGGCGCACCCACCCGAGGCACCCTCCCGCTCCTCGGGTTCAGCGCGGTGTCACTGCTCGCGCTCCTCGCCGTCTACCTGCTCGCGGTGCAGACCGAGCTCGGGCAGCGGGTCGACAACGCGCCGCTCGGGAGCCTCGACCGCGACCTCAACCCCGTGGTCCACGACACCACCGGGGATCTGCTGCGCACGATCGACGTCTCCTCGATCGTCATCCTCGGCGCCGGCATCGTCCTGCTGGCGCTGCTGGGCGGGCGGGTGGCCGCGGCGGTGTCGGCGCTGGCGCTCGTCGTCGGCGCGAACGTGACGACGCAGGTCCTGAAGGACGTCCTCGAGCGCCCGGATCTGACCGCGCCGAGCCAGGGCGGGAGCTTCCCGAGCGGGCACGCCACCGTCGCGATGAGCCTCGCGCTCGGATTGGTGCTGGTGGCCTCGGCCAAGACGCGCCTCGTCGCCGCGGTCCTCGGAGGCGGCTACGCGGCCGCGATCGGCGTCGGAGTCGTCCTGCTCGACTGGCACCGGCCCAGCGACGTCGTCGGCGCGTTCCTGGTCTGCTGCGTCTGGTTCGGCGTCGCGGCGGCGGTGGCGCGAGGCCTCCGTCGCGGTCCGTCGCGCTCTGACGTCGGCGGCTGGGGCATCGCGCTGGCCGGCGCGGTCACCGCCGCGCTCGTCGCGATGTCGGTGTGGACGGTGTCCGGGCGCATCGACCTGTTCCAGGTCGTCGGCGGTCGGGCCGAGTTCGTGGTCGCCGCCGCGGTCGTCGTCGCGAGCGCGGCCGCGACCGTCGGGCTCGCCGTCCGGCTGCTCCGGGAACCGGGCCCTGCCGGCCCCGCGTTGACGCCGGGGTCGGCGCCCACCCGCCGCCGCGAGCCCGCGCTGCGATGACACAGCGCCGCCGCCGCGGGCGTCCGTCGGGTAGGTTTCCCGGCCGATGAAGGTTGGAGTGCTCACCGGCGGCGGAGACTGCCCCGGACTCAACGGCGTGATCCGCGGGGTCGTGCAGGTCGGCGCGATCCGGTTCGGCCATGAGCACGTGGGCCTCTTGCACGGATGGCGCGGGCTGCTCGAGCAGGAGCAGCGGCCGCTCGGCCCCGCAGATGTCGCCGACATCCTCGAGGTCGGCGGGACGATCCTGCGTAGCTCTCGCACGAACCCGTTCAAGGACGAGGGCGGCGGCGAGGCGGCCGTCGCGGCGTTCGAGAAGCTCGGGCTCGACGCGCTGGTGGCGATCGGCGGCGAGGACACGCTGGGCGTCGCGCGCCGGCTCTACGAGGAGCACGGCCTGAAGACGATCGGCGTGCCCAAGACCATCGACAACGACCTCTCGGGCACCGACTACACGTTCGGCTTCTGGTCGGCCGTCCAGATCGCGACCGAGAACATCGATCGCCTCCGGACCACCGCTCGCTCGCACGATCGGGTGATGGTCGTCGAGGTCATGGGCCGCCACTCCGGGTGGATCGCCAACGAATCCGGCATCGCGACGTCGGCGGACCTCACGCTGATCCCCGAGCAGCCCGTGACCCTCGAGGCGGTGGTGGCGCACGTCCAGCGGCTGCTGGACCAGGGCCGCGACTACGTCATGGTCGTCGCCAGCGAGGGCGTCGAGCTCGACACCGCTGACGAGGGCGAGGTCGACGAGTTCGGTCACAAGCAGCTCGCGAAGGTCGGCGTTGGCGAGCAGATCGCCGACGCGATCAAGGACGGCACAGGTCACGACACCCGCGCGACGGTGCTCGGGCACATCCAGCGCGGCGGCTCGCCGATCGCCTACGACCGCGTGCTCTCGACCCGGTTCGGCGTGCGCGCAGCCGAGCTCGTCGAGGAGGGTGGCTTCGGCCGGATGGTGGCGCTTCGCGGTGACGACATCGTCGACATCCCGCTCTCGGACGCCGTGTCCGAGCTGAAGCTGGTCCCGGACGACCGCTATCGCGTCACATCGTCCTTCTGGACGTAGCCGCGGGCGCGGCGCGCCGGGAGTGCGGCCAGCCGGCACCCGGAAGCGCGTTGGTGACGCATCACTAGGGGTTTCGCGGCGCTCGCGATGACCGGTGCTACTGTGACCCGCCGGTGAGCAACACGCTCGTCATCTGCGAGAAGCCGTCCGTGGCCCAAGACGTGGCCAACGCCCTCCTTGGCGGCTCGGCGAAGAAGATCGGGGACCGCTTCGAGGGCCCCGGCTTCGTCATCGCGTTCGCGGTGGGCCACCTCCTGGAGCAGGTCGACCCGGAGGAGTACGACGCCAACCTGAAGCGCTGGCGCTACGAGGACCTGCCGATCATCCCCGAGCAGTTCCGGTACCACGCCAGGGACGCCCGGGCGCAGAAGCAGCTCTCCTCGCTCCACAAGCTGATGGCGCGCGCGGACGTGGACACCATCGTGAACGCGTGCGATGCGGGACGTGAGGGCGAGCTGATCTTCAAGCTCATCCTCCAGACCGCGCCCGAGGCCGCTCACGAGAAGACGATCGAGCGGGCCTGGTTCAGCTCGATGACCCAAAAGGCCATTCGCGAGGCGTTCGATCACCTGCGCACCGACGAGAGCGTCAAGCCGCTCGAGAGCGCGGCGCGCGCCAGGAGCGAGGCGGACTGGCTGATCGGCATGAACGCGACGCGCGCGGCGACGACACGAGCCGGCTCGGCCCGCCGCGTGCTCTCGCTCGGCCGGGTCCAGACGCCGACGCTTGCGCTCATCGCGCATCGCGACCTCGAGATCGCCGCCTTCGTGCCCGAGGACTACTGGGAGGTCGAGGCCCACCTCGACGCGGACGGCGCCGGTTACAAGGGTCTGTGGCACGAGGGGTCGACCACCCGACTGACTACCGCCGAGGCCGCGTCCGAGATCGCCGCGGCGACGAACGGGCAGCCGGGCGTCGTCGAGTCGGTGGTGACCAAGCCCCAGCGCGAGAACCCCCCGCTGCTCTACGACCTCACCTCGCTCCAGCGCGAGGCGAACCAGAAGTTCGGCTTCTCCGCACAGCGGACGCTGTCGGCCGCGCAGGCCCTCTACGACCAGCACAAGCTGATCACGTACCCGCGCACGAGCTCGCGGTACATCTCCGGAGACCTGGCCGGCCAGATGCGGGGCATCGTCGCCAACGTCGGCCGCGCCGGCGCCGAGTACGACGAGCCGTCCAAGATCGTGCTCGCATCCGAGAAGCTGCCGCTCGCGCGGATCGTCAACGACGCGAAGGTCGGCGACCACCACGCGATCATCCCGACCGAGGGCCAGCACGACCTGAGCGGCCTCGGGCGCGACGACCGGCGGATCTACGACCTCGTCGCCCGTCGATTCCTCGCGGTGTTCCTGCCTCCGGCCAAGATCGAGCGGACGACGGTCGAGACGCGCGTCGCGTCGCACCTGTTTCGCAGCAAGGGCAAGGTGCTGGTCGAGGCGGGCTGGCGTGCCGCCTACGGCGAGGTCGCAAAGAGCACCGCCCCCGCGCCGGACGCCGCGTCCGGCGGCAAGGCGGGCGACAAGGAGGACGGCGAGGAGACACGGCTGCCGCCGCTCACCGAGGGCCAGTCCGTGCGGTGCACGAAGGCGGAGTCGCTCGCCAAGCAGACCAAGCCTCCGGGTCGCTACTCGGACAACACGCTGCTGCGGGCGATGGAGACGGCCGGCAAGCTCGTCGATGACGACGAGGCGGCCGAGGCCATGAAGGACGCCGGGCTCGGCACGCCCGCGACCCGGGCCGCGACGATCGAGCGGCTGATCGATGCGGACTACGTCGAGCGCGAGGGCCGGGCCCTGCGCGCGACGGACAAGGGCATCGGCCTCGTCAACATGCTCGGTGACCACATGCTCACCAGCCCCGCCCTGACCGGCGAGTGGGAGCAGCGCCTCAACCGAATCGAGCGCGGCGAGGAGTCGAGCGGTCCGTTCCGGCACGAGATCGAGGATCTGACCCGCGAGGTCGTCGGCTGGTTCGCCGACAAGGACCGCGAGGATCTGCGGATCAAGCGCACGCCGATCGCTCCGTGTCCGCTCTGCGACGGCGAGATCGTCGAGTTCCCCAAGAGCTACGGCTGCACCAGCTACAAGGGCAAGTCGGACCCGGGGTGCGGGTACACGCTGTGGAAGCAGACCGCCGGAAAGACGATCGATCGTGAGACCGCGCTCGAGCTGATCGCGCAGGGCAAGCAGAGCAAGGACCTGGAGGCCGAGCGGGAGGTGCTCGGCCCGTGCCCCACGCCCGAGTGTGGCGGCCAGATCATCGAGCGCCAGCGCAGCTACGGGTGCACGAGCTGGAAGAGCCGCCAGGAGCCGGGCTGTGGCTACGTGATCTGGAAGCGGGTCCGGGGCCAGAAGGGCGAGGTCGACCTCGAGACCGCCAAGGAGATGGTCGCCAAGGGCGAGACGAACGCGGCGCCCGCACCGAGCCGCGAGCCGCTCGCCGACTGCCCCACCCCCGACTGCAAGGGGCAGATCATCGAGCGCCAGCGCAGCTACGGGTGCACGACCTACAAGAGCAAGAAGAACCCCGGCTGCGGATACGTGATCTGGAAACGCTCGAAGGGCGTCGAGGTCTCCCGCGAGGAGGCGGTCGCCAAGATCGAGGCGGACCGTCCAGTGCTGGCCGCCGAGGCAAACGGGTCGCCGGAGCAGTCGAACGGCGCCGAGGCCGCGCCGGCCGCGCCGGCCGCCGCTCGCGGCAAGTCGGGCTCGCGGTCGAAGAACGGCGCCACGGCGACCAAGACCCGCCGCCGCTCGACCCGCTCCTCCTCGTAGCGCCTCACGAGAGCGTCGGGGGCCCGACCGACGGGCGTGATGCCCGCCGGTCTCGGGGAGCACCTACCGGGTCGCGCAGAACCCGAAGCTCGCCGTCCCGCTCGGAGCGAGGACGCGGTTCCAGCTGACGCCGCTCAGCGAGAGCTCCTGCCCTGAGGGCTCACCGACCGCGCCCCAGATCGAGCTGATCTGGCCAGGGTCCGGAATCGTGCCCTGCCACTCGACCTCGGTCTGGGTGAGGTTGCCGACGGTTCCGTTCACGCAGTAGCCCGCCCCCCAGTCGGCCGTCGTCTCGAGATCGATGCTGATCTGCTCGGTCGGAGGCCCGGGGTCGGGATCCGGTACCGGACCGGTGTGGCGATCGGCGCAGAAGCCGAAGCTCGTCGACTGGCCGGGCGAGAGCACCCGGTTCCAGTCGGCGCCCACGACACGGACGGGGTGATGATGCGCCCCGCCCTCACCGTGGACGTGCGCCTCGTCGAAGACCCCGTTCCAGCTCGCGCGCAGCGGACCACCGGTGTCGATCCGGCTCTCCCAGGCCACGGCCGTCGTGCCGTCGTTGGTCACCGTCCCGGTCGCGCAGTACCCAGCACCCCAGTCGTCGCTGATCTCGAGGCGCGCGTCGAGTACGCCGTCGCTCGGCGGGCCTGGATTCGGATCCGGGTCGGGGTCGGGGTCCGGATTGGGGTCGGGATCCGGGTTTGGGTCGGGATCCGGATTGGGGTCGGGATCCGGATCCGGGTTGGGATTCGGGTTGGGGTTGGGGCGCTCGCCGAGGAGGACGTCGCTGCACCCGTAGAAGGCCTCGGGGCTGTCGCTGCGCTGCCAGACCATGTAGAGGACGTGATGCCCGCTGCGCCCCTGCAGGTCGAGCTCGAACTCGGGGGACGCCTCGGCCGGCGCGGGTCCCGAGTCCTCGACCAACGTCAGGTCGTCCCATCCGAGCCGCTCCGTCGTCGGGTCGAACCCGGGGTCGGTGATGTACCAGCGGAAGTACGCGGTCGCATGGGGCGCCGTCGCCTGGAAGCGAACGTCGTAGTTGCCGTTCGCGTTGGGTGTCATCGCGGTGGTCGTCCACGCGCCCGGGACGTCGAACGCCGCGAACTTGCTCCGACCGGCGCTGCAGAGCTGCCCGTCGGGCACGAGCTCCCGGTGGCGGCCCGCGGCGTCGCCGATGTTGACCTCCATCCAGTCGTAGATCGCCTGCGGATTCGCGTTCCACGCCTGAGCGCACATCTCGGACGCGATGTCGCCGCGGCACTGGAGGGTGCGGGCGACGGGGTCCTCGGTCGCGCCGTGGCCGGCCGCGGTCGCCGGAACGAACGCGGCGGCCCCGCAGCCTGCAGCGAGCGCGACAAGCGCCATGCGGTTCCTCGTGACGAGTGGTCGTCTTCTCAACAGGGGTCTCCTTCAGCGGTTTCGGGTCTCCCGGGATCGCGCACGAGCGCCCTCGCGCGACCGGTCGACGACGGTATGACACGACGTCATCGGTCGCCGAGCGTTCCGGTTCCATCGATCTCGGCCGCATGTCGGCCGACGCAGCCGATCCCCTGATGTGTGCGAGACTCCTCGGCCGGCGGGGGCCATGACCGACCGTCAGCCCCCACGGGCCTGAGCAGTCGACGAGGAGTTCACCATGGATGCGATCGAGGCGATCCGAAAGCGCCGGAGCGTCCGCTCCTACACGGACCAACCGGTCGCCGACGCGGATCTCGACGAGCTCTGCCGGCTGGCGTTGCTGGCCCCGACCGGCGGGATGTCCCAGTCGTGGGGGATCGTCGTCGTCAAGGACCCCGAGACCAAGCTGAAGGTCGCCGAGATCGTGATCGACGGCGGCGCCGAGTACTTCGCGATGATGCGCCCCGCCCAGGAAGGGACGACGGCCGAGGAGCACAAGGCCTGGGGCCGCGAGTACGCCGAGCAGGTGCTGGGCAGCTACCGGCACGTGCCGGTGTGGCTCGTCGGGCTGCTCGTGCCTCGGCACCTGTTCCCGCCCGAGGAGGCAGAGAACGAGCGCACCGCGGACATGATCTCGGTCGGCTTCATGATGGAGAACCTGATGGTCGCGGCCCGCGCCAAGGGGCTCGGGACGGTGCCCACGGTCTTCCATTGGTGGGCGATCGACGAGCTGAAGTCGCTCCTCGGCCTGCCCGACGACGTCGAGGTGCCCGCGCTCACGCCGCTGGGCTACCCGACCGAGTGGCCCCAGGGCCTGCCTCCTCGCCTGCAGGAGATCCGTCGTCCGTGGCAGTCGCTCGTCCACGAGGACCGCTGGGGCAACACCCGCGCCGACTCCTAAGCCGCTCCCGCATCGGTGTCACTGAGCGTCGACAGCACGCTCGCCGCCGAACGCGCGGCCCGGCTGGCGCTCCGGGCGTCCTCGACGCCGGATCTGTCGGAGGTCGACGAGCCCTCCGGTGTCGAGGTCCTGCGTCTCGTGCGTACGGCCCGGCTCGGCGACCGGCTGGCAAGCGACGGGCGGGGCCCGGTGCTCGTTCTCGCGGGCGGGACCGGGACCGACGGTGAAGCGCGGGTCCGCTCGTATCGCGCGGCGCTCCTGGCCGGCCTCGCAGGTTTCCGGGGCACGCTCGTCTCGGGCGCGACGACCGTCGGGATCGCGGCGCTCGCCGGCGACCTGCGCGCGAGCGCCGGCGAGGCCATCCACGCGATCGGCTATGCGCCGACGCACGTTCCGGCGGATGTCGAGCTGGAGTCCGATCCGGCCAGGATCGACGAGGTACGACGCACGCCGGGGGTCGGGTTCAGCGTCGCGGAGCCGCTCGCCTACTGGAACGACATCCTCGCCGCCGGAATTGCGCCGGAGGGTGTCCACGTGGTCGGGATCGGCGGCGGGCCGATCTCGAGCGCCGAGTACCTGATCGCCGCGGCGCTGGGCACACGGGTCGGTCTGGTGAGCGGCAGCGGGCGGGCGGCCGACGCCCTGCTCGCCCAGCCGGCCGAGGCGGCGCACGCGATC
>JANQPH010000024.1 GCA_028285405.1 Thermoleophilia bacterium | reverse complement strand
ACCCCGACCGAGCGCGTCCAGAAGGTGAAGCTGCGCGATGCCGGCATCACCGCCGACACCTGGGACCGTGAGGCGGCTGGGATCAAGGTGAAGCGGTAGTGGCCGAGCTCATCCGATACGGGGCGTACCTGCCCCGCCACCGGATCCCCGTCAAGGAGCTCCACGAGTTCTACGGGCGTCCCGGCCGGCCACGGTCGCGGACGCTCGCGACTCCGGGCCTCGACGAGGACCCGATCACGATGGCCTTCGAGGCCGCCCGTCAGGCGCTCGCCGGCGGAGAGACCCCGAAGGCCGTGCTGACCGTCTCGCAGTCCCCGCCGTTCGGCCTTCGCAAGATGTCGGGGACGCTTGCCAACGCGCTCAGCCTCGACGGCGTCGTTCCGCTCGACCTCGCGGGTCACCCCGGTGGTCTGATGGATGCGCTCGGCGTCGCGAGCCTGATCGCCGAGGCGGGGGACGGCCCCGTGCTCGTCGTCGCGACCGATCACCTGGTGGCGTACGAGGACCGCGTGGCCGACATGCTGAGCGCCGGCGGTGCCGCGGCATTCCTCGTCGGCGACTCGGGGGGCTTTGCGACTCTGGGCCCGAAGGCTCGTTCGTACGACGAGGTCTACGACGTCTGGCGGCTCGGCACCGAGCCGGAGGCGCGCTATCGCCTCGAGGTGCTCTTCGGTGCGTACGGCAACGCGGCCAAGGGCGCGCTGTCGGCGCTCGAGGCGGCGACCGGCAAGTCGACCGACGGTTACGACGCCGTTGCGGCCAGCCAGCCCCACCCCAACGCGGTGCGCGGCCTGGGCCGTCTCGGGGTCACCAAGGAGCAGCAGGAGAAGACCAGCTTCGTCGGGGAGATCGGGAACATCGGCGCGGCGTCGGTTGGCCTCGCGCTGGCCCTGGCGCTCGACGCGGCGGACGCGGGGCAGTCGATCCTGGCGTTCGGCTACGGTGGTGGAGAGGGAATTGCACAGGCGATCGACGTGACCGCCGCGCCCCCTGCCATCGGTGCTTCCGAGCAGATCGCGGGGGTCGAGATCGGCCTCAGCACCTACTATCGGTGGACTCGCGGGCGGCAGCAGGAGCCGCACTAGCCACTTGAGACACGGGGAGTGATGGGCATGCGCGTTGGCGTATTGGGGATCGGCAAGACCCCCCACAAGATCCAGCACAACAAGAGCCTGCGAGACCTGATCGTGGATGCCGGGAGTGCGGCCATGGAGGACGCCGGCGTCGCGCCGTCGGACATCCAGGGCCTCTACCTCGGCAACGCCGCCTCGGGCGGGTTCAACTACGAGAACTCGATCGGTCTGATGGGCGCGCACCACCTCGGAGTCGTTCCGGCCCCGGGCGTGCGGGTCGAGGCCGCGTGCGGCACCGGCGCCTGGGCGCTGCACCTCGGGTGCGCGGCCATCCTGTCGGGCCTCTACGAGACCGTGCTGGTCATGGGCGCCGAGAAGATGAACGACCTGGCGACCGTCGAGGGCACGAGCGTGATCGCCCAGGCCGCCGACTCCAAGGAGGAGTACTTCTCGGGTCTCACCTTCCCGTCCGGCGTGGCGCTGACGGCTCGCAAGTACATGCAGACCTACGGGCTGACCGAGGAGGACCTCGCGCACACCTCGGTCAAGAACCACTACTACGGCGCTCGCAACCCGTACGCGCACCTGCGCTTCGAGTGCACCGTGGAAGAGGTCATGAAGTCCGCGACGGTCGCCGACCCGCTGAAGCTCTACGAGGTCTGCCCGATGACCGACGCGGCCTCGGCGCTGGTCCTGACCCGCGAGGAGATCCTGCGCGACCAGCCGGACAAGCCGCAGGTCTACGTCACCGCCACCCAGATGGCGACCGGGACCTGGTACGCCGCCACGGACACGATGGAGGACGGGTTCAACCTCCTGCATCAGCCGGCGCAGCGGGCGTACGAGATGGCCGGCGTCAGCGCCGCCGACATCGACGTCGCGGAGATCTACAACTCCTTCGCCATCCAGGAGCCGCTCGGCGTCGAGGCGCTGGGTTTCGCCGAGCAGGGCGAGGGCTGGAAGGGCGCCGCGGACGGCTCGACCTGGATGGACGGGCCGACGGCGGTCAACCTCTCGGGTGGGCTGCTCTGCAAGGGCCACCCGCTCGGTGCGACCGGCGCGACGCAGGCGGTCGACATCGTCGAGCAGCTGCGCGGCACGGCGCCGAAGGACATGCAGCGGGCGGACGCCGAGGTCGGCATCTCGGCCTGCCGCGGCGGCCCGGGCTCCGTTGGAGCTGTTCACATCTACCAACGCATGGGTTAGGGGGCACTCGTCCGATGACCGTCTCTGCGATCGAGTTCACCCGGTTGGGGCCGCCGAAGCTGCGGCTTCACGGCCAGCAGTGCGACTCGTGCGGCACCCTCATGCCCTGGTGGGAGACCAAGTACTGCTACTCCTGCGGCAGCCGCGAGATCACCCCGGTTCCGCTCGAGGGCAAGGGCGAGATCTCGAACTACACCGTCGTCTACTACCCGCCGCGGGACTTCCTCGGCCAGGAGCCCTACGTCGTCGGCCACATCACGATGGACGAGGGCGTCCTGTTGCCTGCCCCCGTCGTGGACGTGGCGCCCGAGGAGGTCGAGGTCGGCACCCGGGTGAAGGCCACCCTGCGCCGGATGAAGCTCGGCCACGAGGGCGACATCTACTACGGCCAGAAGTTCGTCGTCGACAGCTGATCGTCGCTGACCGCGCCCGCCGCCGAGTGGTCGTCGCGGCGGTTTGCGGGAGTGACGAGCCGGGTGGTGTGGCCGGGCCGGCTGCGCACTCGGATTGACAAAAGCCGCGAGGTCGGCTCGTCGCGTCCCCCCCGGGGTCTACCTTGGGGGTGACCGGAGCGGGCCGCGTGAAGCGCGCGAAAGGCCCCAACACCGGTCGACACGGGGCGCAGACGTGGCAGCCGGCGTCCCGGATCGGCGTCTTGACAGGCGCCTTCGGCCTCCGTGTGGGGCGCACGGAGCCGGCAACAGAAACGCGGAGAGGGCCCGGCATTCGCAAGAGGTGTCGGGCCCCCCGTGCGTAATGGGGCAAGGAGGCGCCTGCCGCCGACGCGCAGGCCGCAGTGCCGGCGTACTCCCGGCACGATCAACTCAGAGCGCGACAGCGCGATGAGGGCAAATCGCGCCTGGATGGCGCGAGTCCCTCCAGCCAGGAGGGCTGGTGTGGCCGAGTCGTGCCGCCAGGAGTACGACGGTGACCGGCCGGAGTCGGGGCAAGGAGGCGCCTGCCGCCGACGCGCAGGCCGCAGCGCTTCGCCCTGAGGGCAATCCAGTCCACCTGGTGATGCTCCCTGGCCCCGTCGCGACCACGGGCGTGCCGCTGGCTGGACGCCGTCCGGCCGTCGGTTGCCCCCGTGCGGCGAAACGTCTCGGGGGTAGGATCGCCTGATGGTCGACGAGGAACGCGGTCGGGTCGCGATCGCGGATGCGATCGAGCGATCGCGCAACTGCGTCGTGCTCACCGGGCTCCGTTTGGGCGGAAGCGACGAGAGCGACATCACCCACCAGCGCGGGGAGTGGACCCGCAAGGGCAGCCTCGAAGGGCTGCTGACGCGCCCCGCCGAGTTCTGGGAGTACTACGAGCCGGTCGCGAACCTCATCGCTCGGCGCGAGCCACAACCGGCCCACCTCGCGTTGGCCGAGCTGCAGCGGGCCGGCCACGTCAGGTCGGTGATCACTCAGGCGGTCGACCGGCTCCATGCCAGGGCCGGAAGCGAGGACGTGGTCGAGGTCCACGGCAACGTCATCAGCCTTCGATGCGATCGGTGCGGGGAGCGGTACGGGCTGGGCGAGCTGCCGGGTCTGCGCGCCGGGGCCGAGGACGGCGTGCCGCGCTGCACCACCGAGGGATGCGGGTTCCCGCTTCGCCCGGCCGGCACGCTGTGGGGTGAGCCGCTGATCGCCGACGCCGTCGAGAAGGCCTGGCAGCTGGCCCGGGAAGCCGATCTGTTCGTGGTGCTCGACTCGGAGCTACGCACGGTGCCGATCTCGCTGCTGCCGTCGGTCCCGCTGACCCAGGGCACGCCGCTGGTGATCGTCGGCGAGGTCCCCACCCAGTACGACCGCTACGCCGAGGTCGTGGTGCGGGAGCCCGCCGCCGGGGTCATGGTCGACGTCGCGGCACTCCTGCGGGACCGCGACAGCGAGAGCTCGCCGTCGGCATGAGCCTCGTCGATCGCTTCTCCCTCGACGGTCAAGCCGCGATCGTGACCGGCGCGTCGAGCGGCCTCGGTCGGATGATCGCCGGAGGACTCGCCGCCGCGGGCTGCGCGGTGCTCGTCACCGCCCGGCGTGAGGCGGAGCTCGAGGAGACGGTGCGGCTCGTCCGCGACCGCGGTGGGCGGGCGGTGGCTGCGTCAGCGGATGTGCGCGACCGCGGCCACGGAGCGAGGCTCGTCGATCGCGCGATCGCGGAGTTCGGGCGCCTCGACGGTGTCGTCCTGAACGCGGGCATGAGCACCGGGGCCCCGTCCGAGGACGAGGACCTCGAGGCGTTCGCCGAGGTGCTCGAGGTGAACGTGACGGCCCAGGTCGCGCTGGCGAGCGCCGCCGCCCGGGCGATGATCCCCGCCGGCGGTGGGTGGATGATCGCCATGAGCTCGATCCTCGGCACGCGGGCGGGTACCGGCGGGGGCGTCGCCGCGTACACCGCGAGCAAGGGCGCCGTCGAGCAGCTGGTGCGCGAGCTCGGTCGTCAGTGGGCGCCCAAGGGCATCCGCGTCAACGGCCTCGCTCCCGGCTACTTTCCGACCGCGATGAACGAGCCGATCACCAACTCGCCGGATCGGCGCGCCCAGATCATGGGGCGGATCCCGCTCGGTCGGGCCGGTGCGGCGGAGGACATCGAGGCGGTGACGGTGTTCTTGGCGAGTGACGCGGCCCGCTACCTGGTCGGGGCGATGATCCCCGTCAACGGTGGGATGAGCTGCTCGTGAGCTGAGCTGGGTTCAGGAAATAAGGACCCACGCCTCAAACCGGCCGCTCCTTGCCGCCGACACCGGGCGCAGGCCGCGACCCGACCAGGCGGCGACGAGGCGCCGCGCATCGTCGCGTCCGATTCCCCCGAGCGCGATCGCCCGCGGGTGGACCTCGTGCGTCAGCAGCGCTGCGTGTCCGGGCGGTGGCAGGTTCGCCAGCAGCACGGCGCCGTCGAGGAGCGACGGGTCGAGCCGGCCGATCTCGGCGCGGATCGTGGTGACCTTGCCGTCGAGCCGGTTCGCCTCAGCCGACCGGCTCGTCTGATCGATGGCGGCCGGGTCGATGTCGATTGCCGTGACCGGTCCCCGACCGTCGATCGCCCACGCGAGCGACAGGAGGCCCGCGCCACACCCGACGTCGACCGCTCGCCCCCGGGGCAGCCGGTCGCTGGCGTCGAGCGCGAGTGCGGTCGTCCGGTGATCGATCGCCCCGAAGGCGTCGCCGTCCGCGAGCACGATCGACGGGAGCGAGGCCGGTGGCGCCGCATGCTCGGCCGTGCGCACGTACCAGCGTCCGGCGAGGCGCGCCGGCCACCGGGGCCAGCCCGGGAGGTGCTCGAGGCGCTCGATCGGCAGCGGGAGGCCGTCGAGATCGCCCGGACCGAGCTCCGGGTTCGAGCGCGGCGCGCACACGAGACCACGGTCCGCGTACGAGATCGGCTGCAGCGGGACGAGCGCCCGGAACGCCATGTCGAGCTCGGCCGGCGAGCTGCGAACGAGCAGCCCCGGGGGGACGGTGCGAGCGTGTTGGCTCACTATCGTGTCGCCGTCGTGGTCATGGAATCGCCGGACAGCTCACTCCTCGTCGCTCGCGCCCGCGCCGCCCAGCCCGATGTCGCCGCGCTGCCGCTCGAGGAGCGCCTCGCCCGGGCCGGCACATCCGCCCGACGGCTGAGGGCGGCGGGTGAGGAGATCGTGGCGCGATCGGTCGTCGAGACCGGCCGACCGATCAGGTTCGCGCGACGGGAGCTCGAGACGGCACTCGGGTTCGTCGATGCGTTGCCCGCCCTTGCCGAGGCGATCCGTCCCCGGACGGTCCCGGCCGCGAGCGGCTCGACCGTGCTCGAGTATCGACCGTACGGGGTCGTCTTCGGCTGGCATGCGGCCAACGCGCCGATCTGGGTCCCGACGCTGGTGGCGCTGTCTGCGCTCGTGGGCGGCAACTCGATCGTCGCCCGCCCGTCGCAGCGCACCCGGACGACCTCCGCGCTGACGCTCGCCGCCCTCGCCGAGCCCTGGCCCACCGACGGCGTGGTGGTCGCCGATCTAGGTTGGGAAGAGGCCGAGCGCCTCATCGTCGACCCCGGGGTTGACGCCATCGTGGCGCACTCATCGACCGAGACCTGCAAGCGCCACCTGGCGTTGCTCGGGCGCGGGTACGAGCACGGGGCACGCCTGCGACCGTACATCCCCGAAGGCTCGGGCAACGACGCGCTGCTGGTCCTGGCGGGGGCCGATCTGGATCGGGCCGCGGACGCGATCGCCGTGGGTGCCTTCGCCAACTCGGGTCAGCTCTGCATGTCGGCCAAGCGGATCGTCGTCGAGCGAGCCGTGTGGGACGAGCTGGCACCGCGGCTGCGGCGCGCCGTCGACGCGCTCGTCGTGGGCGAGCCCGACGATCCGGCTTGTGACGTGGTCGCCCTCGGTCCGGGGCGAGCGCTCGATCTCGCGGCCGCCCATCTCGCCGAGGCGCTCGAGCGCGGCGGGGAGGTCGTGGCTGGGAGCGAGCAGAGTCGGGGCCAGCTGCCGGTCGTCGTCCGCATCCCGCTCGATGCCACCGACATCGGCCTCTGGCGACAGGAGAGCTTCGGTCCGGTCCGCTCCCTCGTCGTCGCCGAGGACGAGGAGCATGCGATCGCGCTCACCAACGACAGCGGTTTCGGGCTCGGTGCGGCGGTCTTCGGCGGAGCGGAGCGCGTCGCGGATCAGGTCGACGGCGCCCGCATCGTCGTCGACGAGGGCCCGCTCTACCAGGACCCGCACCTGATCGTGGGCGGCGTTGGCGACAGCGGCATCGCGGGCGCGCGGCCCAAGCTCGAGCAGCTCGTCTGGTCTCGGAGAGTTCACCGGGCTGGCTGATCGCCAGATTGGCGTCGCCGATTGCTCAAGTCGTCACACGTCCGGTCGATAGACCCGCCGAGGTCTGCCGACTGGGGGAACGTGGGGGCGCTGAGACTCGAGGACGTGAAGATGCGGACGTGCGCGCTCCTGCTCGCCGCCGTCGCGACGTGGCTCGCGCTCTCGAGCGTCGCGAGTGCTGCGCCCGTGATGGAACTCGACAAGCGAACCGGCGGCTCGGTCCTTGCCGGCGCGACGAGCAGCGTCACCCTGGTCGCGCGCAACACGCAGACCGGCCCCGGCGTCGTTACGAACTGGGGCTACAACGCGTCGTTTCGCGACGTTCTGCCCGCCGGGGTGAGCTACATCGATGGCTCCGCGAGCGTCCCGCCGACCTCGGTGCTGAGCAACGTGCCGAGCGCCGGGGAGACCACGCTGATCTGGGAGAACGCGACCGACGTCTCGCCAGGCGCGAGCTTCTCGCTGAGCTACTCGGTCAGCCACGATCTCGAGACCACGCCCGAGGCGCCCGACGACCCGGCCACCTATCGCGTCGGCCAAAGCTACCCGGGCAACGCAGGCGTCTTCGTCAACTCCGATCCGCGCTTCGTGCCCGACTTCGACGCCACCGGCGCCGCGACCGGCGACTTCACCGAGTCGGCCACCGACACGGCAACGACCCAGATCGCGCCGTTCGAGCTGCGGATCGCCGAGCCGAATCGCGAGGGCGAGATCTTGCGCGGGCTGCACGACCACCAGACGCGCTACACGCTCGAGATCGAGAACAACCCGACGTTCCAGGTGACCGGCTCGACGATCTACGCTGCGTTTCCGGCCGGGCTCGAGTTCCTCGGGTGTGGGACCGGCGACAACACGACGGACGCGCCGACCAACGCCGGAAGTACCGACGAGTACCCGGGCTCGGGCGCGATCAACCCCGGCAATGCGCCGGCACTCACGAACTGCCCCTCGAGCTTTGGCGTCGTCGACACGATCGCGGGTACCTCGTGGGATCCGGACGGAGCAGGACCTGCGCCGGCGCTTTCGCTGCCGGAGGGCGGCGTCTGGACGGTGATCGGGATCGATGTCGGGACCCTTGCTCCGGGTGAGACGCAGTCCTTCGACGTGGCTGCCGCGGTGCCGATTCGCGAGAACACCCTCGACTGGAACGGGGCCGGCGTCGGGGACGGAACCGCGCCTCCCGCGACCGGGGTGCAGGCCGCGAACCTCGACAACAACTCCGGGCCCGAGACCACCGACGAGCAGGGCCTGGCGGTGCGGGGGCTCGCGGTGGGCTCCTACGACGGGCCGCTCGATCCGGGCACGAGCGTCCCGCAGACGCACACCGCCACGCTCGGGCGAACCGCCGAGGACTTCTCGGTGCACAAGTCGGCGAGCACTGGATCGATCGCGCAGGGGCAGATCACGAAGTGGACCCTGGACCTCGAGACGTCCGAGTACCGGCGCGTCGAGAACATCGTCGTCACCGACACGCTCCCGGACGGGCAGTGTCCGCTCGGCGGGCGCAACTTCGCCGACGGCTTCGGCTCCGGGACCAACACCGAGTGCGCACCGGTGAGCGGCCAGCAGCCGACCGCCGAGGGCCTCGACCTCCCGGGTGACGGCTATCTCGCTGCCGTCGAGAACGCCAGCGGCACCTGGACGCTGACCTGGGACGAGAGCGTCGTGACCGAGCTCGGGAACATCCCGCCCTCGAGCCTGGTGACCCTCACCTTCCCCTCGCGGACGCGCTCGGCCTACCAGCAGAACTTCGCGGACGCGGCGCCCATCCTCTCCCACGACAGCTGGTCCAACACGGTCACTGTCACGGGCCCGGACTTCCGGGACGACGGGACCGGGGCGACGTTGCCCGGCGACGAGATCGACGGCCAGAACGACAGCGACGCATCGACGTCGGGCCAGAGCGCGCCCGGCCCCGCGATCCGAAAGCAGATCGCCCAGCCGGCGAGCATCGCGGGCGGGGCGGCCTGCACCGACGCAGGTGTCGTGTATGGGCCGGGACCCGAACCCTTCGGGCCGGGTGACCGGGTCTGCTGGGAGCTGCGGGTCGACTTTCCCGCCAACCTCGACACGGACCTAACCCCGCTCCGCGACTTCCTTCCGCCAGGTCATGACTACGTTCCCGGCTCGGCGGCGGCGACATCGAACAACACGATCACCTTCACGGCGGGCGATCCGGTCGTCGGCGGGGACTCGCTGACGTGGACGCCGACGGGCGGCGTCGTCGACGCCGGCACCGAGGTCTTCGAGGTCGTGTTCGAGACCCTCGTGGTCGACCCCGGCGCTGGCGCTGCGTTCGACATCTCGAGCAACCTCTTCAAGTACGCCTCGATCAACACCGCGAGCAGCACCTTCCCCAATCGCGCGCAGACGGACGTGGAGTGGGAGGCGCCGGCGCTGTCGCTCCAGAAGGGCATCCGGGACGTCAACGACACACCCGGTGCGGGCAACGCGCCGAACGTCGACGGGCTCACGGTCGAGTCCGGCGATGTCGTGACGTATCGCGTGGACGTGACCAACTCCGGCAACCGCGCGACGACGAGCGCCGAGGTCTGGGACGTCCTTCCCTCCCAGGTCACCGCGCCCGCCATCTCGGCGATCAGCGCAGGAGGCGTCCTCGAGGCGGACATCGACGGCGCAACGGCGGACGGCAATGGCGACGGCGACCCGGCGAACGACCTCGGCATCAGGTGGACCGGCTTGGCGCCGATCGCGGCCGGGGGCACGCTGCAGCTCACGTACGACCTCACGATCCAGAGCGGGGTCGGCGCCGGAGCTCAGCTCGACAACCTGGCAGGGGTCCGCGAGTACACGGCTGACGCGAACAGCGGTCCGGACACGGTCTACGTCCCGGCGATGAACATCGACTCGGCGCAGGCGCCCGCGGCGAACGCCGAGGCGGCGCACGATCCCTCCTTCATCGTGGTCGAAGGGGCCGAGCTTGCCAAGACCCGCACCACCAGCGTGGGCGAGACCGGAAACGACCCCGACACCCAGGCCACCGTGGGCGAGCAGATCTCCTACACGGTCGC
>JANQPH010000022.1 GCA_028285405.1 Thermoleophilia bacterium | reverse complement strand
ATTGCCGCGCTGTGCACCGCGGCCGGTCAGGACGTCCGCGGCGTCAGCACCCGGACCCTCGGGTTCACGCTCGGGCCGAGCATCAACGCCGCGGGCCGTCTGGCCGAGGCGCAGCGCGGGCTCGACCTCGTGCTCGCGCCCGACGTCGAGGACGCCACCCCGATCGCCCGCGAGCTCTGGGACATGAACCTGCAGCGCCGGGACCTCGAGCGGGCCATCACCGACGAGGCGATCGCCCAGATCGCCGCCTGGCCCGAGGAGCACCGGGCGGTCGACGCGTACGTGGTGAGCGGCGACGGCTGGCACGAGGGCGTCGTGGGGATCGTGGCGTCCCGTCTGGTGGAGCGGCACCGGCGCCCGGTGATCGTGATCACACGGGACGGCGAGAGCGCGAAGGGCTCGGGTCGCAGTCTGCCCGGAGTCGACCTGCACGCGATCGTCTCGGGCGCGGACCGGTCGCTCGGCAGCTGGGGTGGCCACGAGGGGGCCGTCGGGGTGCAGCTGCCCGCGGCCGAGATCGCGCGGTTTCGGGACGACTTCTCCGAGGCGGCGGTCGGGGCCCGGGCGGCCATCGCGCGCGCCCAGGTGCGCCAGGTCGACGCCGTCGTCTCGCCGACCGAGCTCTCGCTGGCGGACGCCGAGTCGCTGCTGCGGCTCGAGCCGTTCGGCCGTGGCAATCCCGAGGTCCGGCTGGCGATCCCGGGCTGCCAGATCAGCGGCCCGAGCACGGTCGGCGAAGGCCGCCATCTGCGCATGCGGCTGCGCTCCGGGAACGCGCACGTTCCGGCCATCGGGTTCCGCATGGGCGAGCGGATCGCGCAGCTCGACGAGGACGGCCGCTACGACGCGGTCGTCGGCCTCGAGATCGAGCGGTACCAGGGCCTGGTGGGGACGAGGGTCGTCCTGCAGGCGATCGAGCCGTTCGAGGAGGAGGCCGAGCGCCGAACGACCGGCGCCGACGAGGGTCTCGCGGCGCGGCTGGAGACGATGCTCGCCGGCGAGGGGGAGGCCGCCCACGAGGCGGACCACGGACCGCCCCGGGGGGTGCGCGACCACCGCGGGGCCGGAGGGGCCCTGGCCCGGCTCGCCGCGCTCACCGGCGCCGACCGCGGCGTGGTGGCGGTGGTCGCCGATGCCGCCCGTCGCACGGAGCTGCTCTCGGTCGCGCTCGAGCCCGCTCGCCTCGGGGCCGAGACGACGGTGATCCTCGGAGAGCGCCAGGTCGAGGGATCCCTCGCCTCGCTCGGCGACGGGGAGGCGCCGATCTTCGCGATGGTCGGTCACTCGCGCCTGCAAGGGCTGAACCTCCCGCCCGACGTGCCCGTCGCGGCGGTCGATCCCCCGCGAGACCCCGACCAGGCGGGTGCCCTGGCCTCGGCCGCGTCGGGGCGCTGGCTGCACCTGCTGTGGGGCGCGCCGGAAGTCGAGTTCGCGCTCGCCTGCGTCGAGGCCGAGCTCGACATCCGCCCGACCGCCGCCGCCCTCTGGCGCATCCTTCGCGCGCATGAGCGGATCGAGCTCGGGGCGGGGGAGTTGCTGCTCGACGAGGGTGGCCGGGCCCGCTGGCCCGCAACCGTGGCGATCGCGCTCAGGGCTCTGGCGGAACTCGGCCTGGTCGAGATCGAGCCCGGGGCCGTGGCCCGGGTCGGCGACGATCCACGAGGCCGCCTGGAGGACACGGCCGCCGCCAAGCACGCCCAAGAGCGCCTCGAGATCGCCCGCGGCTACCTCGCGAACGCCTCGACAGTCGACGTCCTCGCCGAGCCATCGGCGGTGGCCGCCTGAGGGGCCCTCCAACGGTCGCGATATCCTCAGATCATGTCCAGTGAGCAGGTCGCAGCACGAGAAGAGGTCGAGCCCGAGCTGGCCGACCTCATCGCCGAGGTCCAGGAGCAGCATCCGGAGGCCGACACCGAGCTGATTCGGCGCGCGTACCGGTTCGCCGAGGTCCGCCATCGCGACCAGAAGCGCAACTCGGGCGAGCCGTTCATCACCCATCCCATCGGCTGCGCGCGGATCTGCGCCGACCTCGGGCTGGACGACGCGTCGCTGAGCGCGGCGCTGCTGCACGACGTCGTCGAGGACACCGACGCGAGCACCGAGGAGGTCGAGGCCGAGTTCGGGGCCGAGATCGCCCAGCTCGTCGACGGCGTGACGAAGCTGTCGCGGATCCATTTCGAGAGCCGCGAGGAGCAGCAGGCCGAGAACTACCGCAAGCTGATCGTCGCGATGTCGAGCGACATCCGCGTGCTCATCGTCAAGCTGGCCGACCGGCTCCACAACATGCGCACGCTGGCCTACATGACCAAGCGCAAGCAGATCCAGAAGGCCACCGAGACGCTCGACATCTACGCGCCCCTGGCGCACCGACTCGGTATCCAGTCGGTCAAGTGGGAGCTCGAGGACCTGTCGTTCGCCGCCCTGCACCCGCGGCGCTACGCCGAGATCCAGCAGCTCGTGAACCAGCGCCGCCAGGACCGCGAGCAGTTCGTTGCCGAGGCCGCCGACGCGCTCCGGGACAAGCTCGAGGAGGGCGGGATCGAGGGCGCGCAGATCTCCGGACGCGCCAAGCACTTCTACTCGATCTACGAGAAGATGACCCGCAGGGGCAAGGAGTTCAACGAGATCAACGACCTGACGGCCGTTCGCGTTCTCGTGGGCTCGGTGAAGGACTGCTACGGCGCCGTCGGGATCATCCACTCGACCTGGAAGCCCATGCCCGGCCGCTTCAAGGACTACGTGGCGATGCCCAAGCTCAACCTGTACCAGAGCTTGCACACCACGGTGATCGGTCCGGCCGGCAAGCCGCTCGAGATCCAGATCCGGACGCACGAGATGCACCAGACGGCCGAATACGGCGTGGCCGCGCACTGGATGTACAAGGAGCAGGAACGCGGTGCGGGCGGCGAGGACCTGCCCTGGTTGGCCGAGATGATGGACATGCAGCGGGAGACGCCCGACCCCGCCGAGTTCATGGAGGCGCTGCGCCAGGACCTCTTCTGGGACGAGGTCTTCGTCTTCACGCCCAAGGGCGAGGTCCGCAGCCTCCCGGCCGGCGCGACGCCCCTCGACTTCGCGTACGACATCCACACGGACGTGGGTCACCGCTGCGTCGGGGCGAAGGTGAACGGCCGGATCGTTCCGCTGACCTACTCGCTCGAGAGCGGCGACTTCGTCGAGGTCCTCACGTCGAAGGCGCCACGAGCACCGTCGCGGGACTGGCTGGAGCTGGTCAAGACCACGAAGGCGCGGTCCAAGATCCGCCAGTTCTTCCGAAAGGAGGGCCGCGAAGACGCCGAGCACCGCGGCAGGGAGGCGCTCCAGGAGCAGCTTCGCCGGTCGGGGCTGCCGAGCCAGCGCGTGGCGGGCTCGCCGCTGCTGCTCGAGGTGATGCGGGAGATGGGCTTCCGCAAGGCCGAGGACTTCTACGTCTCGCTCGGCACCGGCAAGACCTCGGTTGCGACGGTCGTCACCAAGCTGATGCACCGCCTGAAGACGGGTCAGGACGTCGGCGGCCGCGGGACGGCCAACCAGGCCACCTCGCTGCGACCCCAGACCTCGGGGTCGGCGAGCGACCTCGGCATCGAGGTGGACGGGCTCGCCGACGTGCTGGTGCGGCTGGCCAAGTGCTGCAAGCCGGTGCCCGGCGACGAGATCGTCGGCTACATCTCGCTCGGCCGGGGGATCACGATCCATCGGGCGGACTGCCCGAACGCCAACGCGCTGATGAAGAACGAGGAGCGCTTCACGGACGTCGAGTGGACCGGCTCGCCGCGAAAATCGTTCCGCGTCGAGATCGCGATCGACGCCTGGGACCGCGCCCGGCTGCTCGAGGACCTGTCGCGAGCATTCTCGGAAGGCGGCGCAAACATCGCGTCGGCGAACTGCCAGGCCGTCGACGAGATGGTCCACGACCGGTTCGTGGTCGACATCGCGGACGTCGACTCCCTGAAGTCGCTGATCACCGGTCTGCGGCAGGTGGAGTCCGTCGTCGATGCCTACCGGGTGACGCCCGGAAGCTAGTCACGCGGGCACGCCGATCGGCGTGCGGACGGACGACTGGCGGTCCTACCACCGGGCCGACGGGCGCCGACCGTCACCGCTGCTAGCCTGGCCCGGCATCATGGACTGGGTGGAGTTGGTGGCTCCGTCGGCTGCAGTCCTGGCCTTGCTCCTCGTGCTGGCCGTCATCGTGCAGTCGTTTCGGCACGGACGCGCGATTCGAAAGCTCGAGGCGCGCCTCGCCGAGGCGGGGGGGGCCGCTGAGCCGGCATCACTGGAGCGTCTGTCAGAGCTGTCGCAGCGGGCAGCGAAAGAGAGTCGTGCGGACGAGCGCCGCATCGGTTGGAAGCCCGTGCTCGGCTTCGTGGCCGTGGTCGCGGTGATCGGTGTCGGCATCGCGGGCGCGTGGTGGGTCCTGCGTGGCGATGACGGCAGCGCGACCCAGGCGGACACGACCACCACCGAGGAGCAGACCCCCCAGCAGCAGCCCGACCCGGCCGTGGTCCCGGTCACGCCGCCCCCGCTCGAGGCCCAGGCCAAGGCGGCGTACGAGGTGTCGGTGCTGAACGCGAGCGGCGTGCCGCTCGCGGCGGCCGACCGCGTGATGCCGCTGGTCGTCGCGCAGGGGTACCAGCGCGGGACGATCGGCGACGCCCCCGACGGCACGGAGGACCTCGCCAAGTCCTTCGTCATGTACGCGGACGGGGAGGAGGCGCTCGGCTTCAACCTCGCCAGCGATCTCGGCGTCGACCGGGCCATCCCGCTCGACGGCGTCACGCCCGATCAGATCGGGAACGCCGATGCCGTGGTGATGATCGGCGTCGACCTCGCCAGCTGACGATCAGCCGGCGTCGGGAGCTCCGTAGCCACCCCCGCCCGGGGTCTCGATCTCGATCACGTCTCCGGCCCTGAGACGGCCGCGCCACTTCGACCCCAGTTCCTCGCCGTTCAGCGTGTTCCGTCCCGGCGCGCCCGGACGACCGCCGGCGCGACCGGCCGGACCCTCGGCCCGCCGCTCGCTGATGATCGACGCCTCGGCCTCGACCAGCGTCCGGATGCGGCGCCGCACGCCGTCGCCACCCCGGTGGCGGCCCGCACCGCCCGTGCCGCGGCGGATCTCGTACGCCTCCATCCGCAGCGGGTAGGCGGCCTCGAGCGCCTCGACCGGCGTGTTGAGCGTGTTCGACATCGCCACGTGCACCGCTGACGGCCCCTCCGCGCCGGGGCTCGCGCCCTGGCCACCGGCGATCGTCTCGTAGTAGGTGAACTCCGGGCTGCCGATGGTCAGGTTGTTCATCGTGCCCTGCCCGTGCGCTGGCACGTCCAGGAAACCGGCCATCGCGTCGAACACCGCATCGACGATGCGACTCGACGTCTCGACGTTGCCGCCGGCGACCGCATGGGGCGGTCGGGCCGCGACCAGGCTCCCTTCGGGCGCCACGATGCGCACGGGCGCGAAGGCCCCGGCCGACGCCGGGATGTCCGGATCGGTCACGCAGCGAACGACGAAGTACACGGCCGAGCGGGTGACGGCGACGGGGCAGTTGAGGTTGCCCGGCCCCGCGGCGTCGGTTCCGGCGAAGTCGACGGACATCCGGTCGCCCGAGATCGTGATCTCGACCCTGATCGTGATCCCGTCCGTCGTGACGCCATCGCCCTCGAGGACGGCCCGCCCGGAGTGCGTGCCGTCGGGAAGCGCATCGATCGCGGCGCGCGTTCGCCGCTCGCCGTACTCGAGAAGCGCCTGGAGGGCCGCTCGCACGGTCGGAGCACCGACGCGCGCCTCCAGCTCGGCGAGACGCGCCTCGGCCAGCGCGTGGGCCGCCAGCTGCGCCCGCAGGTCGCCCTCTCGCTCGCGCGGGGTCCGGCTGTTGGCCAGCACCAGCTCGTGGGCGCTCACGACCGGGGTGCCGGCGTCCACGAGCCTGGTCGGCGGAACGACGAGCCCCTCCTGGACGAGCTCGCGTGAGCCGGCCGGCATGCTGCCGGGGCTCATCCCACCGACGTCGGCGTGGTGGGCGCGGGTGACCGCGAAGCCGACCCGGCCGTCGCTCAGCGCGAGCGGCGAGACCATCGTCAGGTCGGGGAGGTGGGTGCCGCCCCGGTACGGATCGTTCAGCAGCCACCGATCGCCCGGCCGGGGATCGCGCTCGATCACCGCGGCGACGGCCTCGGGCATCGCGCCCAGATGGACGGGGATCGACGTCGACTGGATCACCATCCGCCCATCCGAGTCGAAGAGCGCGGTGCTTCGATCCCGCCGCTCCTTGATGTTCGGGCTGTAGGCGCTTCGCACGAGCGCGGCGTCCATCTCCTCGGCGATCCCGCGCAGCGCGCTCGCCATCACCTGAAGCGTCACCGGGTCCATCAGGCGGCCCCCCGCTCGAGCAGCACGCTGTTGCCCGAGCCGGGTTGCGCGCGCCAGCCGGGAGCGACCCACAGCGTCGCGCCGTCCACGCCGAGCACGGCCGGCCCGACGACCTCGACATCGTCGCGCTCCCCGCGGATCTGTGGGACGGCTTGCGACTCCTGGGTCGAGACCCGCAGCGACACGATCTCCACCGGCTCGCCGACGGCCGCGGCGCCGTACTGCTCGCGGTGGGCCGCGTGGAACGACTCCTCGAGCCGGCTCGAGGCCTGAGACGGGTCGAAGTCCACGGTGAGGGCGTGGCTCTGGCCCACGTACCGGCAATCGGCGGCGAACTCGATCGTCCCGTCGGGCAGCGCCGCGCGTGCGGCCGCGACCAGCGGGGCCAGCTCGGCGGCGAGCTCTGTGTCGCGCTCGAGCGGCTGCAGGACCGTCTGCACCCAGTCCCGCCTGGCACCGGCCTCGATCAGGCCGAGCGCGGCGAGCGTGCCGGCGGCGGGAGGGACGAGGATCCGCGTCGCCCCGAGGGCGTCGGCCACGTCGCATGCGTGCAGGGGCCCCGCGCCTCCGAACGGCACGAGCGTGGCATCCCTGGGGTCGACCCCGCGCTCGACGCTGACCCGGCGGAGGGCCCGCACCATCTCCTCGACCGCGATCCGCACGATGCCCTCGGCGGTCGCCTCGACGGGCAGGCCGAGATGCTCGGCCAGCCGCCCGACCGCGGCGGCCGCCAGATCGGGGTGGATCGTGATGTCCGCACCGAGCGGGCGATCGGGCGGGATGCGGCCGAGGACGACGTTCGCGTCGGTCACGGTCGGCCGATCGCCACCATGGCCGTATGCCGCCGGCCCCGGCCTGGCGCCGGCCGACTCCGGCCCAACCCGGAGCGCGCCGCCGGAGTCGCGCCAGGCGATGCTGCCGCCACCCGCGGAGACCGTCTGAACGTCGAGCATCGGCAGGTGCAGCGGCTGGCCGGCGATCTCGACCCCCGCTGCCCGCGTGGCGCGCCCCTCCCTGACGAGCGCGACGTCGCAGCTCGTGCCGCCCATGTCGAAGGTGAGCGCGAGCGCGTCACCCCGGCTCGCGGCGATCCGCGCTCCGGCCACGGCGCCGCCGGCGGGTCCGCTCAGGACCGTCCACGCCGCGTGTCGCGAGGCGTCCTCGATCGGGATGACGCCGCCGTTCGACTGCATGATGGCCGGTGCCGGCAGCCCGGCCGACGCGCTCCGATCGGCGAGGCCCGTCAGGTAGGTGCCGATGACCGGGGTGAGGTAGGCATCGACCACGGTCGTCGAGATGCGCTCGTACTCGCGGATCTCGGGCAGGACCTCGTGTGAGGCGCTGACCGCCAGATGGGGTGCGGCCGCCCGCAGGCGCGCGGCGATCCGGCGCTCGTGCTCGGGGTGGGCGAACGAGAACAGCAGGCCGATCGCGACGGCCTCGACGTCCAGCGCGAGGACGGCGCTCACGACCCGCTCGAGCTCGTCCTCGGTCAGCGGGACGACGACCCCCTCGGGCGCGGCCCGCTCGGCGACCTCGACGACCCGCTCCGGCGGGACGAGCGGTGGGGGAAACCCCACCTCGAGCCGGTAGAGGTGGGGGCGGGTCTGGCGACGCAGCTCGAGCAGGTCACCGAAGCCCCGGGTCGCAACCAGCGCGGTGCGGGCGCCCTTGCCCTCGAGGAGCGCGTTCGTCCCGACGGTCATCCCCTGAGCGAAATGCGTGACGTTCGACGGCGCGTGGCCCGCCGACTCGAGCGCCGCCGCAACCGCGGCCAGCACCCCGACGCTCTGATCCGCCGGTGTCGTCGGCACCTTGGCGAGGTGGAGCCGGCCCTCGCCGACCACGACCGCGTCGGTGAACGTGCCACCGACGTCAACGCCGACCAGGACTTCGCCGGATTCGCCGGAGGCGCGATCTATCATCCGCGCCCACTCTACCCCGAGGTTTTGCGTGCTCAGGCTCACCACTGGCTGGACGGCGACCGCGACGACCCTCGCGCTCCTCGTCGCGGGCGGCGCCGTGGCGGCCGGGTCCGCGATCGCGCCGGGCCCCGACAACCGTCGCTTCGTGACCGGCCTCGAGGGCTGGACCGTCGAGGGGCGCGAGCCGGTGCAGCTGGTGCTCCAATCGGGCCGCCCGCGGGCGATCCTGTCGCGGAACACCAGCCTGATCTCGCCGCCGACGCTCGTCCCCGAGGACGCGCAGGGTGTCGGCGTCCTGGCGCGGGCCCCGCGCGGCCGCGCGCTCCTGGTCGTGCGCGCCCTGGTCGAGGGCGACGAGCCGCGGCGGCTTGCCGTGCTCGAGCCGACCGGCCGGCTCGAGGAGCACCTGGTCAGCGTCGCCGGCCTCGGCGGCAGGGTCGTTCGCCTCGAGCTGGACCCCGTCACCGCGCTCGGACGCACCGTCCAGATCGGCGGAGTCGGCCCCTTCCGGACCACCCTTCGCGGGTGGACCGTGACCAGGGGGGTCCCGTCGCCCGTCGGTCGCTCGACGGCGCGACTCGAGATCGACGAGCCGCTCCGGGCGCAGCGCCGCCTTCGGCTGCCCCCGCGCGCCCGGGCGGTGACGCTGCGTCTGCGCGGAGAGGGCTCGGCTCAGCTCACCGTGGCCGGCGTGCGACGGAAGCTGCGTGCGACATCCGAGTGGCAGACGCTGCGCGTCCCGGTCCCGCGGGGACGGCGCGCGGCGTCAGCGTTCCTGGTGGCGCGCCCCGGCTTCGGACGACTCGAGCTCGCCCGCGTCGGAGCGATCGCGAGGGGTCAGGACACCACCCGCCGGGCGTAGGCGTCCGGGAACTCCCCGCTGAGGCTGCTCGCGCGGGTCGCCGCCGGAGGCTGCGAGTCGAAGACCCCGGAGAAGACCACCCAGAAGCCGGGCTCGAGGTTCGGGTGATCGCTCGAGAAGAGGACGCCGGCGGGCGTCCCTGCGGCCTCGAGGCGACTGGCCGCCGCGCGCGCGTCCGGCTCGCTCCGCACCGATGACAGGAACGCCGTCCATCCGGTGCGCCCCGCCGGCCAGTCACTGACCCCGCCCGGCTCGGGCTCTGGCGCCGGAGGTGGCTCGGGGCTCGTGGTGACCGGAGGCTCGGGATCGGGGCCGGTCACCGTCGGAAACGGCTCCTCGGGGACCGTCACGGTGTCGGTGGCCGTGGTGTCGGTGGGGAGCTCGCCGGTGTCCGGCGGCGGCGCGGTGCCGGGGTCCGTGATCGTCGGTGCGGTGCCCGGATCCCCGGCGTCGGCGGCCGGGGGGATCGTCAGGGCCGTCGTCGTCGTGCCGTCGGCCGAGTCGTCGTCGTCCTGGGAGACGAAGTAGGCGAGCACCCCACTGCCGGCGCCGAGGACGACCAGGCCGATGGCGATCATGGCCGCCGCACCGCGAGCGCTACGAATTCGCGGGGCGCGGGGGGTGGGGGAGCCACAGCTGAGGCAGTAGGTCTGATCCTCTTCGATCGGCGCGTTGCAGTACCCGCAGCGAAGCTCACCGTCCGCCGAGCTGGGCTCGGCGATCTTGCGGTCACCCGGCCGCCATGCGCCGTTTCCGTCGGTCGAGGGGGTCTCCTCGGGCTCCTGGCCGCCGTCCTCGGCCACCTCAGGACTCCGGGGGGAGGTCGATCACGCCGGTGACCTGCTCGGACTCCGCCGACTCGGGCGCGAACCGCGCGCCACAGCTCGAGCAGAAGCGCGCCTCGGGCGCGAACTCGGCCCGGCACACCATGCAGTTGCCGGCGATCGCGGGGACCCCGGCGGCGCCGGCGCCACGCCGGCCGCGCGCCGGCTGCTCGCCGATGTTCTTGTCGATCTCCCTGATCCGGTCGTCGAGTGCGGCCAGCTCGACCGCGCGCTGTCGCAGCACGCCGTCCTGCAGGAGATCTCGCCGGTAGAGCTCGAAGGCCAAGCCACCGAGGTGGTAGACGGCGTCCTGTCGAGACGAGAGCAGCGCCCGCCGCTCACGCCGCAGGGCCGACGCCGGAGGCGGGCGATCCCCGCGTGTGCGCCGCGGCTTCTGCTTCTTCTCTCGCGGGGGTCTCCTCGCTCGCCGCCGCCCCTTGGCCGGCTCGACCTCGCCATCCGGGGTCGCGCCGTCCTCAACTGGCGCAAAGGCCGTCGTGGGCTGATCGTCGGCGGGAGCATCCTCGCGCTTGGGCTTGCGGCGCGGCAGCAGCCCGCGCTTCGGCCGCTCGGCGGTCGGCTGCGAGGGCTCGGCCCGCTCGCGCGGAGCGCGCTTCTTCGACAGGAACCGACGCTTGCGGGGTGCCTGGGCTGCGTCGTCAGGCGCGGCGTCGCCCGCCTCCGGCGGGTTGATCGGCCCGGTCGGCTCCTCCTGGCCGCCCGCCTGCGGCGAGTCGTCGGTCATCGGGGCGAATCGTGGCACACCGCACCGGCGCACCTGGCATCGCCGGGCGCGAATCGGGCGGCCGGGACAGCGGTGTTGTCGGCGCGTTGACGAGTTTGGCGGCGCCTTTGTATGCTGCCCCCAGCATCGAGAGCGGTGGAGGGACTGGCCCTTTGAAGCCGCGGCAACCAGCGCACTGGCGCCAGGTGCCAACCCCAGCCGGGCGATACCGCCCGGAAGGATGCGGGAGACCGACCGGCTGACACGCCCCGACTTCCGCAGAAACGAGCGAGAGTCGAGGAGGCGAGATGACAGTTCGGTTGGATGGCGGCCAGGTCGTCGCTGATGCGTACCCGACGGCGGCGACGAACCTGCGATGTCGCGAGTCCGGCACCGAGTACGAGCTCGAGGCGCGATACGTGTGCGATGTCTCGTTCGGCCCGCTCGAGGTCGCATACGACACCGACGAGATCGCCGCGCGGGTGTCGCGTGAGCGCATCGCCGAGGGCCCCCAGAACATCTGGCGCTACCGGGACTTCCTCCCGTGTGCTCCCGAGGACCCGACGGTGGGCCTGCCGACCGGCCTGACGCCGCTGGTCTACGCCCCGCGCCTGGCGTACGAGCTCGGCCTGGGCGAGGTCTGGGTCAAGAACGACACCGCGAACCCGACGCACAGCTTCAAGGACCGGGTGGTGTCGGTCGCGATCCAGAAGGCCAAGGAGCTGGGCTTCGAGACCGTGGCGTGTGCCTCGACCGGGAACCTCGCGAACTCCGTCGCCGCGCACGCGGCGGCCCGCGGGCTCGAGAGCTACGTGTTCGTCCCGGCCGACCTGGAGCCTCAGAAGATCATCGCGACCGGGGTCTACGGAACCAACCTCATGGCCGTCGACGGCAACTACGACGACGTGAACCGCCTCTGCATGCAGATCGCGGACGAGCGGGACTGGGCGTTCGTGAACGTCAACCTGCGCCCCTACTACAGCGAGGGCTCGAAGACGCTGGCCTACGAGGTCGCGGAGCAGCTGGGGTGGGAGCTGCCCGATCGCTGCGTCGTCCCGATCGCCTCGGGCTCGCTCTACACCAAGCTGCACCGCGGCTTCCGGGACCTCATCGAGACCGGCCTGGTCGAGACCGAGGTGCCGACGCTGGACGGCGCGCAGGCCGAGGGATGCGGACCTGTCGCCGAGGCGTTCGCCCACGGCCGGGACTTCGTCGCCCCCGTGCGACCGCAGACGATCGCCAAGAGCCTCGCGATCGGGAACCCCGCCGACGGCGCCTACGCGCTCGACACGGCGAGCGCGACCGGCGGGTCGATCACCGCGGTCACCGACGAGGAGATCGTCCGCGGAATCGAGCTCCTGGCGCGCACGACCGGCATCTTCACCGAGACCGCCGGGGGAGTGACGACCGCGGTGCTCACGAAGCTGGCCGAGCGCGGAGAGATCGACGCCTCCGAGCGGGTCGTCATCTACATCACCGGCGATGGCCTGAAGACGCTCGACGCGGTCGCGGACCAGGTCCGCCCGAACGCCATCGACCCGACGCTCGAGAGCTTCGAGTCGTTCGCCGCCACCGCCGTCTAGGCCCGTCGGATACCGAGAAGGAGCAGACTTGCCGGTCATCGTGAAGATCCCATCGCCGCTTCGCACCGTCACGGCGGGGGAAGCCCAGGTCGAGTGCGCACCCGGCACGGTGCGCGAGCTGATCAGTGAGGTCGACGGCCGCTACGGGGGCTTCGCCGAGCGTGTGATGGACGACGGGCAGCTGCGCCGCTTCGTCAACGTGTTCGTCGCCGGTGAGGACGTTCGCTTCGGCGACGGCATCGAGACCGCCGTCTCCGATGGCCAAGAGGTGCAGATCCTTCCCGCCGTCGCCGGGGGTTGACGGGCCCGGCGAGCCGTGTCGCGCTGCTGACCGGCGCGACGAGCATGGTCGGCCGGGCGCTTCTCGCTCGGCTCGTGGGTGACGGGTGGAAGGTGCTCGCCACGGCGCGGACTCCCCGCGCGGTGGAGGCGGTCACCGAGGCCGACGCGCATCCGCTCTTCACCGACGTCGACAACATCACACAGTGGCGGGCCGAGGCCGACGCGGCCGACGTGCTCTTCCACCTCGCGACGCCACGCGTCACTCCGCCGGTGCACGGCCCCCGCACCCGCCGGAACGCCCGCCTCGCGCGCAAGGGCTCCGAAGCGCTCGCCGACATCGCGGCGGAACGCCCGGTGGTCGCCCTGTCGTCTGGGCTCGTCTATGGCGCCCACGACGCCCCGATCGACGACGACGCCCCGCCCTCGCCGCTCGCCTTCGCCCGCGCGGCCGCCACCAGCGAGCGGGCGCTGGGCGACACCCATGCCCGCGTGCTCAGGCCGGGCTGGGTCTACGGATCGAGCGGGTTGATGGGCTTCGTCGTGCCGGCGCTGCGGATGCGTCGCTACCGGATCGTGGGTCGGGGCGACAATCTGTGGCCGCTGCTCTCGGCCGACGACGCCGCCGCCGCGCTGCTCCGTCTCGTGGATGCCGAGCCCGGCGTCTACCAGGCCAGCGAGCACGCCGAGCGCCCACCGACCCAGAACGACGTCGTCGACGCACTGTGTGCCGGCGATCTCAGAAAGCCCGACCGGGTCCCGGGCCTGATGGCGCGGGGGGTCCTCGGCGGCCCGCTCGCGTCGGCCCTCGGATCGTCGCAGTGGCTGCCGTCGCGCAAGCTGCGTGAGCTCGGCTGGACGCCCAGCGCCGACTGGACGGTCGAGCTCCCTCGCCTGGCCGCCGGTCAGGCCTCCACGATGGGATGACGCGTGGACACCTCCGCGTCGCCGTTCTGGAGCGTCACCGTGATGTCCAGCTGATCGCCGCGGAGGTCGCCGTAGACGCCGATGCCGAGGCCCAGGATGAACTTGTGCCAGAACCCGAGCGGCGGCTGCGGACGGAGCGGGGTCGCAAAGCGAATCGCTCCGCTCTCGAGCCACCAGGCGTCGCCCTCGGCGAGCTCCTCACCGTTGACGAAGACCCGGTAGGGCGGCCCACCACGCGTCGGGACGGCCACCCGGTGCACCGCGGGCGGGGATGACGAGCTCACGCGGGACCTCGGTCGGCCAGGATCTCGAAGCCGTCGGCGCCCGTGGGCTCCTCGGCCGACGCGGCCACGTCCCTCACGGCCGAGCCCGGCGGCCCGACTCGCAAGAAGTCGACCAGCTCGTCCACGGCGGCCGCAGCGCCCTCGGCGACGCACTCCACGCGGCCGTCGGCGGTGTTGCGCACCCAGCCGGCCACGCCGAGGGTCCTGGCTCTCCGGAGCGTCGCGACCCGAAACCCCACTCCCTGGACGACGCCCGAGACCAGCAGCCGGCGACGCGCACGGCCGTCGTTCGTCGTGTCGTCCGGCGGTGGCACCGAGACCGAGCCTAGTGGAGCCGCGTAGGGTCTCCCGAACCGCCGACAGGAGCTGATGACAGATGGCCGAGGCAGTGGAGGAACCCCCGGGTTCCGGTCGCGGAGTCGTGCGACCGTGGCTCGTCCTGACCGCCTCCTGTGCGGCGCTGCTGATCATCGCCGCGAACACGACGTCGGTGAACGCCGCCGTCAACAACCTCTCCAACGACCTCTCGCTGTCGGCGAGCGAGCTGACGTGGGTCATCAACGCGTACCTGCTCGGCGCCGCGATGGTCGTCGCGAGCGCCGGAAAGCTCGGCGACTACATCGGGGTGCGGGCGATCTTCATGATCGGGCTGGCCGCGTTCGCCGTCGGCTCGGTTGCCGTGGCGATCGCCGAGGGTCCGCTTCTGGTCACCGCCGGGCGCGCCATCCAGGGGGTCGGTTCCGGGTTTCTGATGCCCGCGACCATGTCGGCCATCGGTCTCGGCATCCCGCCGGAGCGCCGCGGCTTCGCGAACGGGATCTGGGGGGCCGTTGCGGGGATCGGCTTCGCGCTCGGGCCGCTGTACGGCGGCGCGTGGACGGACCTCGCCAGCTGGCGGGGGATCTTCTGGAGTGACCTGCTGATGATCGCGGTCGCCGGCGCCCTCGCCTGGTGGGGGCTCGGAGCGCTTTCGACGCCGGGCGGGAAGGGGCGAATCGACGTCGTCGGCGCGGTCCTGTTCGGTGTCGGGATGTTCGCGATCGTGTTCGCCGCGCAGACCGTTCAGCAGGTCGGCTTGGAATCGGTCGTCTTCATCGGCGCGGTGGTGCTGGCGCTCGTGCTGCTGCTGACCTTCGCCGAGTACGAGTCCAGGCGAGAACCCGCGGAGCGGCTGCTCGACTTCCAGCTGATCGCCAAACCCGCGTACTGGGGGGCGAACGTCGGGGTGTTCACGAGCACCGGGTGCCTGCTCGCGATCCTCTACTTCTTCAACCTCTACGCCCAGTCTCCGGTCGTGTTCGGCCTGAACGCCGTCGAGGCGAGCCTGGTGCTCCTGCCGTACGGGCTGGCGCTGTTCGTCGTGTCGCTCCTCGCGGGCAAGCTGACCGACAGATTCGGATTCCGCGTCCCGGTGACCATCGGCATGGTCGTCACCGCGATCGGCCTGCTGCTGCTGGCCGCCGTCTCGCTCGACGACACCCTCGCCGACCTCCTGGTGCCGCTCGGGCTGGCGGGCGCGGGGGCCGGCGCCACGTTCGCGGCGACCGGGGCGGCGGCCATGTCGGTCGCCCCCGCCGAGGAGGCCGGCGAGGCCGCCGGGACCGCCAACACGTCCCGATACATGGGCGCGGCACTCGGGGTCGCCATCGCATCGTCGCTCTATGCCACCGTCGCGCTCGACACGATCAAGGCGAGGCTCTCGGATCTCGGCATCGGCCCCGCCGACGAGGAGACGCTCGAGAACGCGATCACGGGCACGGCCTCCGCGCTCGAGGAGGCGGTGGACACGACCCCGAACGCCGATCGCGCAGGAGTCGAGTCCGCCGCCGAGGCGGCGATCACGAACGGGTTCGCCGCCGCCATGCTGTTCATCGCCGCCCTGGCGGTCGTGGGCGCCGTGGTGAGCGCCTTCACCCTGCGCGGGAGGGCCAAGGCCACCTGACCTGCCTCCTCCCGGTGTGTCACACGGCCGCAAACACGAAGGAACTGCCGGGGG
Organism: Thermoleophilia bacterium; assembly: GCA_028285405.1. Lineage (GTDB taxonomy): Bacteria > Actinomycetota > Thermoleophilia > Miltoncostaeales > Miltoncostaeaceae > JANQPH01. The sequence goes on along the minus strand of JANQPH010000022.1, from coordinate 19,385 downwards.
ATGTCGACTACCCTGGCGCAGCCCTGGCCAGCGGACGGACCGAAGGAGGGGCTCCGTGAGCGGTACCGCCATCTCCGCAAGCTCGTTCCAGGCGATCTTGTTCGACCTCGACGGGGTCCTGACGCCGACCGCGAAGATCCATGCCGCAGCGTGGAAGGAGGTCTTCGACGGCGAGCTGCGAACCCGGGCCGACGGTGGGGGGCCGGCGTTCGTCCCGTTCGACAAGGAGACGGACTACCTGCGCTACGTCGACGGCAAGCCCCGCCTGGACGGCGTCGAGAGCTTCCTGGCCTCGCGGGGAATCGAGCTTCCGCGCGGGACCTCGGAGGACGCCCCCGAGCTCGAGACGGCCTGGGGGGTCGGCAACCGCAAGGACGCCATCGTCAAGACGGTGCTCGAGCGCGACGGAATCGACGCGTACCCCGGGTCGCTGGCGCTCGTCCATGCGGCGAAGGCGGCAGGCATCAAGGTCGCCGTGGTCTCGTCCAGCAAGAACTGCGCGGCCGTCCTCGAGGCCGCGGGCATCATCGACCTCTTCGATGCGCGCGTCGACGGCATCGTCGCCGAGCGTCTGCACCTCGCCGGAAAGCCCGCCCCGGAGACCTACCTGGAGGGAGCCCGCCGGCTCGATGCGCCCGCCGCCGCCGCGGTGGTGATCGAGGACGCGCTCTCGGGTGTGGAGTCGGGTCGCAACGGTGACTTCGGACTGGTCGTCGGGGTCGATCGGGGCGCCGGCAGGGAGGCACTGCTCGCCCACGGGGCGAATGTCGTCGTGTCCGATCTGGCCGAGCTGTCGGTCGAGGGGACGAGAGCAACCGGAGGGGCCTCATGATCCGTCGCCAGCTCGTCAACCCGCCCACCTACATCTACCCGGACGACGACTGGAAGTTCATCGAGACGCGGTTCTACCCGCGCTTCGTGCCCAGGACCGAGACCATCTTCGCCCTCAGCAACGGGTACTTCGGCATGCGGGGAACGTTCGACGAGGGTCGGCCGGTCGACAACGCCGGGATCTTCATCAACGGCTTCTATGAGACCTGGCCGATCGTCCATGCCGAGGAGGCGTACGGGTTCGCCAAGACCGGACAGACGATCGTGAACGTCCCCGACACCAGCCTGATCAAGCTCTACGTCGACGACGAGCCATTCCACCTGGACACGGCGAACATCGTGGAGTTCCGGCGGGTGCTCGACCTCGAGCACGGGGTCCTCGATCGCGAGGTGCTGTGGGAGACCCCCTCGGGGGCGCGGGTGCTCGTCTCGAGCCGCAGGCTCGTGTCCTTCGCGCATCGCCACCTGGCGGCGATCCACTACGAGGTGACCGTCCTCGACACCGATCTGCCGGTCGTCATCTCCTCCCACGCCTCGTACCGAACCTCAGACGCCGGCGAGCAGGCGGGTGGATTCGACCCGCGCAAGGCCCGCGCCTTCGGCGACGACGTCCTCGTCCACCAGGACGAGGTGACCGAGGACATGCGGGTGGTCCTCAGCAGCTCGACGCGCAACAGCAAGCTGGGCCTCGGCTGCGGCATCGACCACACGATCGACTGCGCGGCGGACTACGAGATCGAGGCCGAGTACACGGACCAGGGCGGGGGTCGGGTGACGTTCACCGTGGACGCCAAGCCCGGAACGCCCATCAGCATCACGAAGTACATCAGCTACCACACCTCGCGCAGCGCCCCGTCCCGAGAGCTGATGCACCGCGCCGAACGGACGCTCGGGCGTGCCAGCGCGCAGGGATTCGACCACCTGCAGGGCACCCAGACCGACTACCTGGCCGATTTTTGGAAGAAGTCCGACGTCGTGGTCGAGACCGGGCAGCCCCGGGTGCAGCGCGCGGTGCGGTGGAACCTCTTCCAGCTGCTCCAGGCCTCGGCTCGCGCCGAGAACTTCGGCATCCCCGCCAAGGGCCTCACCGGCCAGGCGTACGACGGGCACTACTTCTGGGACATCGAGATGTACGTGATGCCCTTCCTCGTCTACACGATGCCCAGAATCGCCAAGAACGCGCTGCGGTTTCGATACGGGCTCCTCCCGAAGGCCCGCCAGCGCGCGCAGGAGCTGAACCAGCGGGGCGCCCTGTTTCCGTGGCGGACGATCAACGGAGACGAGGCCTCGGCGTACTACGAGGCCGGCACGGCGCAATACCACATCGACGCCGACATCATCTACGCGCTCAAGAAGTACATCCGCGCGACCGGCGACAAGGAGTTCCTCTACGACGTCGGCGCGGAGATGCTGATCGAGACGGCCCGCCTGTGGCGCTCGCTCGGCTTCTTCCAGGATCGCGGCGGCGGCCTGTTCCACATCAACGGCGTCACCGGGCCGGACGAGTACACGACCGTCGTGAACAACAACATGTACACGAACCTGATGGCGCGGAAGAACCTGCGCTTTGCGGCCACGACCCTGACCGAGCTCCGCGACGAGCGCCCCGAGCGCTTCGCCGCGCTCATCGGCGAGACCGGCCTCCACACGGCCGAGATCGAGGAATGGCGCGAGGCGGGGGACCGGATGTTCATCCCATACGACGACGACCTCGGGATCCACCTGCAGGACGACGCCTTCCTGCACAAGGAGGTCTGGGACTTCGATCACACCCCGCCCGAGCACTACCCGCTGCTCCTGCACTACCACCCGCTCGTCATCTACCGCTTCCAGGTGATCAAGCAGGCGGACATCGTCCTGGCGATGTTCCTGTTCAGCCCCGAGTTCTCGAACGACCAGAAGAAGCGCAACTTCGACTACTACGACCCGCTCACCACGGGCGACTCCTCCCTGTCGGCGTGCGTCCAGAGCATCGTCGCGTCCGAGGTCGGCTACGAGGGTCAGGCGCTCGACTACTTCAACTACGCGCTCTTCATGGACCTCGCCGACGTCCAGGGGAACACGTCAGACGGGGTCCACGTCGCATCCACCGGCGGCGTGTGGATGGCGCTGGTCTACGGCTTCGCCGGAATGCGCGACGAAGGCGGCCGGCTGTCGTTCGAGCCACGGCTCCCGAACGGCTGGGAGCGACTGTCGTTCCCGCTCCAGGCCCAGGGCCAGGAGCTCGTCGTCGACTGCACCCCCGAGCGCACCACGTACACGCTGCGGTCTGGCTCGAAGCTCACGGTCTCGCACCGGGGCCAGGAGGTGCCGCTCACGGTTGGCGAGCCGGTCGTCGTGGAGGAGTCGGGCGAGCCAGAGCCGGCCAGCCCGACCGGCGCCGCGGGCTCCTCCGCGTAGGGGCCCTCAGGGGGCCGGGACGGTGCGCTCCGCGCGGGCCCGGCCGTAGACACCGACGCACCAGCCGATCAGCTGACCGGCGGCCGCGCCGACCAGGCCGACGAGTGGGCCGATCGGATCCCCGCCCGATGCCACCGTGGCCGCCCCCTCGACGAGAAGCGCACCGGCCAGCGCGAACGCCCCCCAACGATCCCCGGCGACGACGATCGCGGAGCCTCCGCGGGGGACGCCAACCGGCGTCAGCTCGCGCCCCCGCCAGACCCCGACGACCGCGCCCACGACGACCCCGACCATGAGGGGCGCGTCGCCCGCGGACTCGGTCGCCGAGCGGTAGATCACCGGCGCGACGACCAGGAACGTCAGGGCCGGCGGTACGACGAGCGTCCACGCGGGGCGGGCCCGCTCGCCCGCGAGCCTCCAGCCGAGCGCCGCCATCACGAGCGCGCCGAGCACGGTGAGCGCGACCGTCAGGCCGGCGGGCAGCGGTGACCTCCTCTCGCGCGACCTGCGAGGAGTACCCTCCGCGCCCAGGCGACACGCCCCCAACCACGAGGCGCCGACATGTCAGCTCTCTGGGTCACCGGGATCATCAGCTTCATCGTCTGGTTCGCCCTCCTCCTGGCGACCATGTACATCGCGGGCTCCAAGGGCCGCAGCGTCGTGCTGTGGGGCGTGATCGGATTCTTCCTCACGATCATCGCCCTGATCATCGTGATCGTGCTCCCGGCCAAGCGCGAGCAGCCCTACGTGGTCGACTGACGCCCGACGCGCGGCGCCCCATGGGCGTCGGCGACGCCCGCGCCGAGCCTCAGTAGCTGCCGCCGCCCGCGGCCGAGCGCGCCACGAATCGGTTCCACGGGATGCCATCGGAGGCCGAGCGGGGACCCAGGCCATCCGTCGTCGTGCCCTGACCGCGAATGATCCAGCCGTAGTTCCCCGTCCCGAAGGCCTCCTCGATGCCGAGGGCGCTCCAGTTCGAGGTCGCGTCGTGCTCCATGTAGAGCGTGAGGATCGACGATCCGTCGGCGGCGTACATCCCGTGCTCGCGGAGCGCGTGGCAGATCATGCGCAGGAACGCCGTTGCGCCCGCGGGGTTCGGCCCTGTGGCGGGGACGGTTCGCGCGTCGCACTCGGCCGGGCTGACGTCGAGATAGAAGCGGGTACCCATCGGGACGGGATCGCCGCCCCCCTGGTCGGACTTCGTCGCCGGGAACCGGTGCTGCCCGTTGATGAAGTTGGCCCCGAACCTCAGCGCGTGGTCGATCACGCCCCGCTGGACGTCCTCGGGGCGGATCAGCCCGTTGAGGTAGCTGAGGCCGGACCCGCCCCCGGTCCCTGCCAACGGCCTGCCGTCCCCGTTGGGCCCGTAGTCGAACAGGCCGCCGCTCGAGGCGGTCACCACCCGGCTCGAGTGGTTGATGGAGGCCTGCCACAGGCGGGTCTCGATGCGGGTGGCGGGATCCAGGACGATCAGCGGATCGTCGGCGCCAGACCCGGCCACCGCGTTCGGTGGGAGTCGAACGATGCGTCCGTCGAGCTCCTGCCCGAACCTGGTCAGGTTGAGCGTGTAGGCCGGGTTGGCCGGGTTCGAGACGTACACCGGCGGCGTCTCGTCCGCTCCCGTCAGGGACGGCCGGTTCCCGGCGTAGCTGGCGAGCAGGGCGCTGACCATCGATCCCGAGCTCGGATCCTTCGGAAACGGGTTCGGGCGAGGCGCGTAGAGCCAGGTCGCGCGGCCGTACGGCCTGCTCTCCCAGTCGCGGTCGCCGATCGCGATCGCACCCGAGCCCCCGGCTCCGGCGCCCGTGCCGCCGCCGGCACCCGACGGGTCACCGCCCGTCGCGCCCGGTCCGAGTCGACCCTTCACCAGGACGAACCCGTCGACGCGCAGCGAGACGCGGCCCGTCGGCGGGCGCCCGACCGAGAGCCGGACCTCGAGCACCCGGCCGCCCCGGTTGAGGCCGGCCCGCATGCCGATGCGTGTGAACCGGCGTGGCGCCCGCGCCCGCTTTCTCCAGGTCTTCAGCACCTTCCCGGTCGACGACCGCAGGATGAGCCGCAGCGAGACCGGGGCGCCGACGGACGCGGCGCCGTTGGCGCGGATGTGGACGGCAGCGGTGAACCGGTCGCCCGCCCGCGGGTTGCGGACCGACGCTCGGCGGTCGTCGAGGGTGAGGAACCGGCCGCGGTTGGCGCCGATCACCGCGACCCGGCGGCCGCTCGGCGCACGGGCCATTCGGATCACCTTGACCTGGGTGTTCTTACCCACCCAGCCGCGCTTGCCGGCCTCGAACGAGGGGTTCGCGACGAGGTTCGCGGCCTCGGCGCGACTCTCGACGACGAGCCCGCCCATGAGGACGAGCATCAGCGTGGTGGTGAGGATGCGTCTCAGCACGCGAATCGAAGCGGCGTCGTCGGGGGCACCCCGGACGGCCGCCGGCGAGGACCCTATCTCCCGAGTCGGCCAGGCCGCGATCGTGCCGGATCCACGGGAACCACCGGGGCCACTGTCATGATCCCCGGCATTCGACGAAAGGGGTGGCGGTGAATCCCGATCTTCTGAGCTTCCGAGCGGCGCGCCAGGCGGCGAGCCTCTGGTGGCTGTTCCTGATCACCGGGGTGATCTGGTTCATCATCTCGCTGGTCATCTTCCGGTTCGACACGACGTCGGCGGCCGCCATCGGAATACTCGTCGGCATCGTGCTCCTGGTGATCGGCGCCCTCGAGCTCGTCTCGAGCGCGCTGCTCGAGGGGGGCTGGAAGGTCCTGAGCATCGTGCTCGGATTGATCTTCCTGGTCGGCGGCTTCGCGGCGCTCGTCTATCCGGACAAGACGTTCCTGGCCGTGGCGTCCATCTTCGCCTGGGTGCTGCTCTTCAAGGGCGCCTACGACATCATCATCGCGATCGCGACGAAGGACGAGATCGAGCTCTGGTGGTTCCGCCTGATCGTCGGAATCCTCGAGATCGGCCTGGCGTTCTGGGCGGCCGGCGGGTTCAATCGCTCCGCGGCGCTTCTGGTCGCCTTCGTGGGCGTGCTCGCACTCTTTCGCGGCATCACCGATATCTTCTTGGCCTTCCAGCTGCGACAGGCCGGCAAGGACATGGACGACAGCGGACCGCCGCCGGCTCCGTCCGGTGCTCGGCGGGTCGCCTCGCCCTACTGACATCCCAAGGTGTGGCCACCGGTTGTTGCCCGTCAACCGGTGGCCACTGGTGTTCTGGGAGCTAACTCGCGCTCGAGGGTGAACCGCTCGGGCCCGAAACGACGAAAGCCCCGCGATTGGCAGGGCTTTCGTGGACACGCGCGGAAGGATTCGAACCTTCGACCTCTGGCTCCGGAGGCCAGCGCTCTATCCACTGAGCTACGCGCGCTCGTGCGGTAACTGTAGAGCACGCTCGGCCGGAGTCCGCCGGGCCGATCGGGGTCACCGTTGAGAATCGCCGTCATCTCCGACACGCACATGCCGCGAGCCGCGGCCGCACTGCCACCCGTCTGCCTGGACCTGCTGCGCGACTGCGACGCGATCGTGCACGCCGGCGACCACAGCGAGATCGGCCTCCTGGAGATGCTGCGGGCGCTCGGCCCTCCCGTCGTCGCCGTGCACGGCAACGTCGACAGCGACGACGTCCGCCGTGCCCTGCCGTCGGAGGCGCGCCTCGACGCGGGCGGGCTTCGCATCGCCGTGACCCACGACGCCGGCCCGGAGCGGGGGAGAGCGGCACGGATGGCCCGCCGCTTTCCCGAAGCCGACGGCGTGATCTTCGGCCACTCGCACATCCCGCTGCACGAGGTCCCGCCGAGCGGTCCATGGCTCCTCAACCCCGGCAGCCCCACCGACCGGCGGCGCCAGCCCCACCACACGATGGCCATCCTCCGCATCGGCGACGGCGCGGCATCCGCCGAGCTCGTGATCGTCGACGGTGCCGAGGCACGCCAACTCCCGGACGCCCTGGTGCGAGGGCGGGGCGATCGGGCCGAATAGGCTTGCCGCGTGGATCTCTTCGTCACGTTCCTGGGAACCGCCGCGTCCGTCCCGACGGCTGGGCGCAGCACGTCCGCGACGCTGATCAGCCGCGGCGGCGTGCGCTGGCTCGTCGACTGCGGGGAGGGCGCGCAGCGCCAGCTGCTTCGCAGCGGCATCGGGCTCATCGATCTCGACGCGATCTTCCTGACCCACCTGCACGCCGACCACTACCTCGGCCTGCCGGGACTGCTGAAGAGCTACACGCTGAGGGAGCGTGAGGCGCCCCTGGGGGTCTTCGGCCCGCCCGGGCTGGAGCAGCTCTTGCGGACGCTGCGTCCGCTGATCGGGCGGCTCTCGTTCGACCTCGAGATCGCCGAGGCCTCGGCGGGACTGCTGCTCGAGGAGAGCGGATCGCGCGTCGAGGCCTTTCCGACAGCGCACTCGATTCCGTCGATCGGGATCGCCCTCGTCGAGGCGACGCGCCCGGGCGAGTTCGACGTCGACGCCGCCTGTGGTCTGGGCGTCCCGGAGGGGCCGCTGTTCGGACGTCTGCAGCGGGGAGAGATGGTCACGACGCCGGCCGGCGACACCGTCGCGCCCGCGCAGGTGCTCGGGCCGGCCCGACCGAGCAGGTCGGTCGTGCTGAGCGGGGACACGCTGCCGTGCGAGATGACCGCCAACGCCGCCCGTGGCGCGACCCTCCTCGTGCACGAGGCCACGTTCCTCGACGAGGATCGTGAGCGCGCAGCCGAGACCCAGCACTCGACCGCGGGCCAGGCGGCCGAGCTGGCCGCCGAGGCCGGTGTCGGGCTGCTGGCGTTGACGCATCTGTCGAGCCGAGTCAGCCCCCGGGACGCAGAGCAGGAGGCGGCCGCGCGCTTCTCCGCGGTCGTGGTGCCGCGGGACTTCGAGCAGCTCGAGCTGCCCTACCCCGAGCGGGGCGAGCCGATCCTCACGGACCTGCGAGCGCGCTCGCGACGGGAGCCGGTGCCGCCGGAGGGTGCTGCTACAGTCCCGGACGAATAGTCGCCCCACGGCGACCCACCCTTTAAGACCGGTCCGGAGAGGCCGGAAAGGGAGCGAGAATGACGAAGGCAGATCCGCCGTCGCGTCGGACGCCCGTACCGTCGGGCAGCCCGGCCGGCCACCTTCTCGTCGACGGCGACCAGCTCGGGCGCACGATCGCGCGCCTCGCCCATGAGATCGTCGAGCGCCACGCGGAGCCGAGCGAGCTCGCGATGGTGGGAGTGCACACCCGGGGAGTCCCGCTCGCGCGCCGGCTCGCGACGCTGATCGGACAGTTCTCGGGCGCGACCCCGGACCTCGGGAGCGTCGACATCGCGCTCTACCGAGACGACCTGGGCGCGCCACAGGGCCAGCTGCACGTACCGGTCGTCGGCGAGACGGAGCTCGACTTCCCGCTCGAGCAGCGCACCGTGGTGCTGGTGGACGACGTGCTCTACACGGGCCGCACCATCCGCGCCGCGATCGATGCGCTCCTCGACTACGGGCGCCCGCGAGCCGTCGAGCTGGCGGTGCTGGTCGACCGCGGGCATCGGGAGCTCCCGATCCGCCCGGACTACGTCGGGAAGAACCTCCCGACGGCGCGCGACGAGCGCATTCGGGTGGCGCTGTCCGAGATCGACGGGCAGGACGCCGTGCTCCTCGTCCACGGAGCGGAGGACGCATCATGAGCAGGCATCTCGTATCGATCCGCGATCTCGGTGGCGACGGGCTCGAGCGCGTCCTCGACCGGACGGACCAGTTCGCCGAGGTCATGGATCGCGAGATCAAGAAGGTGCCCAGCCTGCGCGGGCGGGTCGTCGTGAACCTGTTCCTCGAGCCGTCGACCAGGACCTCCACGTCGTTCGAGATCGCCGGCAAGCGGCTCTCGGCCGACGTCGTGACGGTCCGTGGCTCCTCCAGCAGCGTCGAGAAGGGGGAGAGCCTTCGCGACACGATCCTCACCCTCGACACCTACGCGCCGGACGTGATCGTCATCCGCCACAAGGCGGCCGGCGCCGCCGCGCTGGCGGCTCGGGTCAGCCGGGCCGCGATCGTGAACGCGGGGGACGGGACGAACGAGCATCCCACCCAGGCGCTGCTCGACCTGTACACGGTCCGCCAGATCTTCGAGCGGGTGTCGGGCCTCCAGGTGGCGTTCGTGGGCGACGTCCAGCACTCACGCGTCGCCCGATCGAGCATGGCCGCGCTCCAGATGCTCGGCGCGGACGTGATGGCGGTCGGGCCGCCGACGCTGCTTCCGGTCGAGGGCGAGGACGCGCTCGGCGCCGAGATGTCCGCGGACATCGCCGACATCGAGGACGCCGATCTGGTCTACGTCCTGCGGATGCAGCACGAGCGCCAGGGGCCCGGCGGTTACGTCCCCTCGCTGCGCGAGTACGCGCGCGAGTACGGCATCAACCACTCCCGGCTCGCGCCCGGCCAGCGCGTGATGCATGCCGGCCCGGTCAATCGCGGGGTGGAGATCTCGGACGCGCTGGTCGACGACCCCGAGACGCTCGTGCTCCAGCAGGCCGCCAACGGGCAGCTGGTGCGCATGGCGGTGCTCTACGACCTGCTGGCGGCGAAGGAGCCGACCGCGGAAGAGCTCGGAACCAGAGAGGCGGTGGCGACGTGACAACTCAGGCGATCGCACGCGGACGGCTCGTCCAGCGGGCCGGGCCCGCGGTGTCGCTGGTGATCACCGGGGCCCGCGTGCTCGACCCCGCCTCGGGCATCGACGAGGTGCGCGATCTGGTCGTGCGCGACGGGGTGATCGGCGGCGATCCCGACGGGCTGGACCAGGTCGGCGGACGCGGCCTCGTGGTGCTGCCGGGGCTGGTCGACCCGCACGTCCACCTTCGGACTCCGGGCCGCGAGGACACCGAGGACATCGCGTCCGGCACCCGCGCCGCCGCCGCGGGCGGATTCACCAGCATCGTCGCGATGCCGAACACCGCACCGCCGGTGGACAGTGCCGCCGTTCTCGGCTCTCTGCTCGAGATCGCCGCCAGCGACGCGGTCGTCCCCGTGGGCTTCACCGCGGCGATCACCGTCGGCCAGGAGGGGCGCCAGCTCACCGAGCAGGCCGAGCTGGCCGAGGTGGGGGCCGTCGCCTTCACCGACGACGGATTCCCGGTGGCGGACGCCCGGGTCATGCGCCTCGCGCTCCAGTACCAGCGGCTGGCCCAGCGGCCGATCGCCCTCCACGAGGAGGACGCCGCGCTCTCGCACGGCGGGGTGGTCCACGAGGGCGCCAACGCGAGCCGGCTGGGACTCCCGGGGATTCCGGGCGTCAGCGAGGCGGTCGCCGTCGGGCGGGACGCGATCCTAGCCGAGCGCGAGGGGGCACGGATCCACATCCAGCACGTCTCGTCCGCGGCGACGGTCGCCGAGATCGCCCGCGCCAAGGCGCGCGGGGTCGCGATCACCGCCGAGGTCACGCCGCATCACCTGGTCCTGACCGACGACGTGCTCGACGAGCTCGACCCCACCCGCCACAAGATGAACCCCCCGCTGCGGGGAGCGCCCGACCGCGAGGCGCTGAGAGCGGCGCTCGTCGACGGCACGATCGATTGCATCGCGACCGACCACGCGCCGCACGCCTCGGAGGAGAAGGACGCGCCGTTCGAGGAAGCGCCGTTCGGGGTGATCGGGCTGGAGACGGCGTTCGCCGCCTGCCACACCGCGCTCGTGCGGTCGGGCGCGATGGAGCTGGAGCTGCTCGTTCGCCGGATGAGCGCGGACGCGGCGTCCGTCCTCGAGCTGCCGGCGCCCTCGCTCGCGGACGGCAACACGGCCAACCTCGCGCTCTGGGACCTCGAGGAGGAGTGGGAGGTGGGCTCGGCGGGCTTCGCGAGCAAGTCGAGCAACTGCGCGTTCACCGGTGCCGCGCTGGTCGGGCGCCCTCAACTCACGATTGCGGGAGGACAGCTGGCATGGCGGAAGAGCCCATGAGCGAGTCTCGACACCCGGACCTGCTGCGAGCGGACCGATCCGGGCTGATCGTGATCGACGTCCAGGAGGCGTTTCGGCCGGTGATCGACCGCTTCGACGAGGTCGCCGCCGCCTGCGCGACGCTCGTCGCCGGGTTCGCGATCCTCGAGCGGCCGATCATCGTCACCGAGCAGTATCCGCGCGGGTTGGGCTCGGTGGTTCCCGAGATCGCCGACCAGCTGCCGGAGAACGCGGTCAGGGTCGAGAAGACGCGCTTCTCGGCGGTCGGCGTGCCGGAGTTCGACGACGCCGTCACCCGAGGGCGGTGCGGGTCCTGGGTGCTCGCCGGCGTCGAGTCGCACGTGTGCGTCAGCCAGACCGTCCACGACCTGGTCGCACGCCAGCTGGCGGTTCACCTGGCGACCGACGCCGTCTCGTCCCGGACACCCGAGAACCGCACGCTCGGCATCGAGCGCGCGATCAGGGCCGGAGCCATCCCGACGAGCGTCGAGGCATCCCTCTTCGAGATGCTCGAGGTCGCAGGCACGTCGTCCTTCAAGCAGATCTCCCAGCTGGTCAAGTGAGCGAGGGCGCCCTTCTCGTCCTCGAGGACGGCTTGGTGCTGCCCGGCCGCTCGGTGGGAGCACCGGGCACGGCGCTCGGCGAGATGGTCTTCACGACCGGGATGACGGGCTACCAGGAGGCCGTGACGGACCCGTCCTACCTGGGCCAGATCCTGTGCTTCGCCGCGCCGATGATCGGCAACTACGGCACCGGGCCGGCGCACGTCGAGAGCGATCGCGTCTGGCCCGAGGCGGTCGTCATGCGCGTCGCCGGCGATCGAGCCGGCAGCGCGGGGCCGGTCGGCTGGCGCTCGTGGCTCGCCGAGCAGGGCGTCATCGCCATCGCGGACGTCGACACGCGCACGCTGGTGCGCAGGCTGCGCGACAACGGCGCGATGCGGGGAGCCGTCAGCACCGAGCTCGGTGCTGACGAGCTGATCGAGGCGGCCCGGACGCATCCCCCGCTCGACGGACGCGACATCACCGCCGATGCGGCCGGTCCGCCGAGGACGCTGGGAGCCGACGGCCCCCGTGTGGTCGCGTTCGACTGCGGCATGAAGCGGAGCATCGGCGAGCGGCTCGCCGCCTCCGGCTGCCGACTCGAGATCGTTCCGCCGAGCACCACCGCCGACGAGGTGCTCGCCCGAGATCCGGACGGGGTCTTCGTGTCGAACGGGCCCGGTGACCCCGGCGCGGTGGACGGCGTCGTGACCGCGCTCCGCCAGCTGCTCGGCGATGTTCCCGTGTTCGGGATCTGCATGGGGCACCAGCTGCTCGGCAGAGCGCTCGGGCTCCAGACCGAGAAGCTGCCGTTCGGGCATCGGGGCGCCAATCACCCCGTGCAGCGGGAGGAGGACGGCGGCGTCGAGATCACGGTCCAGAACCACGGCTACGCGGTCGCCGCCGAGCAGGCCCCGGACGGCGTCGTGGTCACGCGCAGGAGCCTCTTCGACGGCTCGGTCGAGGGGCTGGCCGCGCCCGAGCTGGACGCATGGTCGGTCCAGTACCACCCCGAGGCCCGCCCGGGCCCGCACGATGCGGGCTACCTCTTCTCCCGTTTCGTGTCCGCCCTCGGTTGATCGGAGTCTGATGCCCAAGCGCACCGACATCGAGACCATCCTGGTGCTGGGGTCCGGGCCGATCGTGATCGGCCAGGCCGGCGAGTTCGACTACTCGGGCACCCAGGCGTGCAAGGCACTGCGCGAGGAGGGCTACCGCGTGGTCCTCGTCAACTCGAACCCGGCCACGATCATGACCGACCCGGGTACCGCCGACCGCACCTACGTGGAGCCGCTGGACGTGCCGTCCGCAACGGCGATCATCGAGATGGAGCGGCCGGACGCGCTGCTTCCGACCCTCGGCGGGCAGACCGGGCTCAACCTGGCCATGGCGCTCAGCGAGGCGGGCGTGCTCGATCGGTTCGGCGTGGAGCTGATCGGCGCGGACGCCGACGCCATCCGCCGCGCGGAGGATCGGCAGGTCTTTCGCGACTGCATGACCGAGGCGGGCATCCCGGTGCCCGAGTCCGAGACGGTCGAGTCGGTCGCCGCCGGGGTCGCCGCGGCCGAGCGAATCGGCCTGCCGGTGATCCTGCGACCGGCGTTCACGCTCGGCGGCGAGGGGGGAGGGGTCGCCAGGGACCGTGCCGAGCTCGAGGAGCGCGTCGCGGCGGCCCTGGACGCCAGCCCGATCTCACAGGTCCTGATCGAGCGCTCGGTCATCGGCTGGGGTGAGTTCGAGCTCGAGGTGATGCGGGACGCCAACGACAACGCGGTCGTCGTCTGCTCGATCGAGAACATCGATCCGATGGGCGTCCACACCGGGGACTCGGTCACCGTCGCCCCGGCGATGACGCTCACCGACGACGAGCTGCAGCGGATGCGCGACGGAGCCCTCGCGGTGATCCGGACCGTCGGGGTCTCGACGGGCGGGGCCAACGTCCAGTTCGCCCTGGAGCGTGGATCGGGCGACATGGTCGTGATCGAGATGAACCCCCGGGTCTCGCGGAGCTCGGCGCTCGCATCGAAGGCCACCGGGTTCCCGATCGCCAAGATCGCCGCCAGGCTCGCCGTCGGCTACACGCTCGACGAACTCCCGAACGACATCACGCAGGTCACACCGGCCAGCTTCGAGCCGACGCTCGACTACGTGGCGATCAAGGCGCCCCGGTTCGCCTTCGAGAAAGTGCCCGGCGCGTCCACGGAGCTGACGACGCACATGAAGAGCGTGGGCGAGGTCCTCGCGCTCGGCCGGACGTTTCGCGAGGCCTTCGGCAAGGCGATGTCCGCGCGCGAGCTCGATGGCCGGCCCGCGACGCCCCAGACCAAGGCCGACGCGCTGGCGCTGCTGCGCGTTCCGAGCTGGGACCGCTACGACGTGATGCTGCGGGCAATCGAGCTCGGGGCAAGGCCGGGCGAGCTGGCCGCTGCCAGTGGAGTGGACCCGTGGTTCTGCGCGGAGATCGCCGCCTGGGCGCAGGCGATCCGCGAGCTTCCGCCCGCGCTTGCCGACCTCGACGGCGACGGCCTCCGCCAGGCCCGCCGCGATGGCATGACGGATCGCGACATCGCCGCGGCGACCGGAGCGAGCGAGGCCGAGGTGGGCGCGCACCGGCGGGGCGAGGGGGTCGAGCCGACCTTCCACGCCGTCGACACCTGCGCGGCCGAGTTCGAGGCTCGGACGCCGTACTTCTACGCGGCCTTCGACACGGCCGGCGAGGTCACCACCGATGATCGCGAGGCGATCGTCGTGCTCGGGTCCGGCCCCAACCGGATCGGGCAGGGAATCGAGTTCGACTACTGCTGCGTCCACGCCGTCGAGGCCGCCCGGGACCTCGGATACGCCGCGATCATGGTCAACTGCAACCCCGAGACCGTGTCGACGGACCATGGCGTCAGCGACCGGCTCTACATGGAGCCGGTCACGCTCGACACGGTCCTCGACGTCTGCGCCCAGGAGCGCCCGCTCGGGGTCGTCACCCAGCTGGGCGGTCAGACGCCGTTGCGGCTGGCCAACCAGCTCGAGGCCGCAGGCGTGCGCGTTCTGGGTACCCCCGCCGAGTCGATCGACGTCGCCGAGGACCGGGGACGGTTCGGGGCGCTGCTGGACGAGCTGGGGCTGTCGGCCCCACCGTGGGCCGTGGCCGAGAGCCCGGACGACACGCTGGCCGCCGCTGGCGAGGTGGGATATCCCGTGCTGGTCCGCCCGTCCTACGTGCTCGGGGGCAGGGCGATGCAGATCTGCGACGACGAGCAGCAGCTTCGCGCGTATCTGGAGACCGAGAACCCTGCGGGCACGCTGCTGGTGGACCGGTTTCTGGAGGGCGCCCTCGAGGTCGACGTCGACGCCCTCAGCGACGGGACGGACACGTGGATCGCGGCGACGATGGAGCACGTCGAGGCGGCCGGAGTGCACTCGGGGGACTCGGCCTGCGTGCTTCCCCCGCAGGGTGCCGGTCCGGGGCTGATCGACGAGCTCGAGCGTCAGTCGCGCGAGATCGCCTCGGCGCTCGAGGCCGTCGGCCTCCTGAACGTCCAGTTCGCCGTCCGAGACGGCCATGTCTACGTCATCGAGGCGAACCCGCGCGCGTCACGCACGGTTCCGTTCGTCGCGAAGGCGACGGGGGTCCCGCTGGTACGCCACGCCCTTCGGCTGATGCTCGGCGCGCAGATCCCCGACCTCGCCCTCCCGGCGGAGCGCCGCCTCGGCCACGTCGCCGTCAAGGAGGCGGTGCTCCCGTTTGCGCGGTTCCCCGGGGCCGATCCCGTGCTCGGGCCCGAGATGAAGGCCACGGGAGAGGTGATGGGCATTGCCGGCAGCTTCGCCGAGGCCTTCGCCAAGGCGCAGCGGGGCGCCGGACAGGGGCTTCCGCGCGAGGGCGCGGTGTTCATCTCGGCACGGGACGCCGACAAGCCCGAGATGGTCGCGGTTGCGGCCCGGCTCGCCGCGAGCGGGCTGTCCCTGGTCGCGACCGACGGAACCGCCCGGGCCATCGGCGCGGCCGGCCTGGAGGTCACGTCCGTCCGCAAGATCTCCGAGGGGAGCCCGCACGTCGGCGAGCTCATCGGGCGCGGCGAGATCCAGCTGGTGCTCAACACGCCCAGAGGACGCGGCACCCAGACCGACGGAGCGGCGATCCGGGCCGCCGCCGTCCGCGCGGGGATCCCCTGCATCACGACGCTCGAGGCGGCCGTCGCCGCGGCGGACGCGATCCGTGCGGACGCCCGCCCACCCGCGCCGCCGATCGCGCTCCAGGACATCGCGGCGCGCGCGGATTTGGCGGTTTCGGCCGCTCCCGCACACCGCTGAGGCTCCCCTCAACCTGAAGTCGACATCGAGGCATTCAGCCGCCGTTCGCGGGTGAGAACACGCGAATCTGGCCAAAAAAGGCTGCAAATGGCCTTGCCCTGCACGCTTTGGCCAACTTAGAATGGCGGCCTCGATGACGACGTCCTCGAAGGCAAGCTCCCAGGCCCCCGAGCGCTCGCTCGATCAGCGTATGGACGCGCTGAGGCGGGCCAACGAGATCAGGACTCGTCGCGCGCAGCTCAAGCGCGACCTCAAGGCGGGTAGGGTGTCGATCACTGGCATCATCGACGACCCGCCGGATTTCATGCTGACGGCAAAGGTCTTCGACGTGCTGATGGCCGTTCCGAAGTACGGAAAGGTCAAGGCGACCCGGTACCTGAACCACTGCAGGATCTCCCAGGGCAAGACGATCGGGGGCCTCTCGGACCGCCAACGGTCCGAGCTGCTCGAGCTGCTGCGCCGCTAGCCTCGCCGCGCGGCCACGTCCTCGTCGTGAGCGGCCCGTCGGGGGCCGGCAAGGGCACGCTGATCGCCGGCGTCCGCCGGACCTACCCGCAGCTCGAGGTCTCGATCTCGGCGACGACCAGGCCCCAGCGGCCCGGCGAGCGTGACGGCGTCGAGTACCACTTCCTCTCGACCGGGGACTTCGAGCGCAGAGTCGACGACGGCGCGTTCCTCGAGCACGTCGAGTATGCGGGCAACCGATACGGGACGCTCAGGAGCGAGATCGACGATCGGGTGGAGCGCAACCGGTCGGTCGTGCTCGAGATCGAGCTGGCCGGGGCGCGAGCCGTGCGCCGGCTGCTTCCCGAGGCGACGTCGGTCTTCATCGCGCCGCCGTCGGTCGAGGAGCTCGAGCGGCGGCTCGAGCGCCGGGCGACGGACTCGGGGGCCGACATCGCCCGCCGCATTGCAGCTTCGCGCTGGGAGCTCGACGCTGCGGGAGAATTCGACCACGTGATCGTGAACGCCGACATCGACGAGGCGACCGACGAGCTTCGCCGCGTCGTCGCGCACCTGCTGGGCGCCAATGCCCCGTCGGATGGACCGGACCGTGGCTGAAATCGTCCTGGGCGTCACGGGCGGAATCGCCGCCTACAAGGCCGTCGACGTCCTCCGGGGACTCCAGCACGCGGGCCACTCCGTGCGCGTGGTGATGACCCGCTCCGCCGAGCGGTTCGTGGGCGCCGCGACCTTCGCGGCGTTGTCCGGGCACCCGGTCGGGCGATCGATGTTCCCGACCGACGACGAGGCCGGATACGACCACCTCGACCTGGCACGCGGGGCGGATCTGCTCGTCGTCGCGCCGGCATCCGCGAACACCCTGGCCAAGATGGCCGGCGGGATGGCCGACGGGCTGCTCGGCGCCGTCCACCTGGCGTACACGGGTCCGGTGCTCGTCGCGCCGGCGATGAACACCCGCATGCTCGAGCACCCGGCGACGGTCGCGAACCTCCAGACGCTCGAGGTCCGGGGCGTCGAGGTCGTCCCGCCCGGGACCGGCCTGCTGGCCGACGGCGAGACGGGCGCCGGCCGGCTCGCGGAGCCGAAGGAGATCGTCGCCGCGGTCGAGCGCCGCCTCGCCGGCGCCGGCACGCTGTCGGGCACGCGGGTGCTGATCACCGCAGGCGGCACGCGCGAGCCGATCGACGCCGTCAGGTACGTCGGAAACCGATCGAGCGGCAAGATGGGCTGGGCGATCGCCGACGAGGCGGTCCGTCGTGGCGCGCAGGTGACCGTGCTCGCCGCCAACGTGGACCTGCCGCCCGTCATGGGCGCGACCACGATCTCGACACCGACCGCAGCCGACATGCGGACCGAGGCCCTGGAGCGGTTCGGCGAGACGGATCTGGTGGTGATGGCCGCCGCGGTCGCCGACTACCGACCCGTAGAGAGCCGGGACGGAAAGCTCGACAAGTCCGACACGGCCGAGCTCTCCCTGACCCTCACGCGCACCGACGACATCCTCGCCGCGCTCGGCCAGGCCCGCGAAGGGCAGGTGCTGGTGGGGTTCGCCGCAGAGCACGGCGCGGAGGGCATCGCCCGAGCCAGGGACAAGCGGGTTCGCAAGGGGGTCGATCTGGTGGTGTTCAACGACGTCTCGGCCCCCGGGGCCGGTTTCGGCAGCGACGACAACCGCATCACGCTCATCGGGCCGGCCGAGGAGACCTCGCTGCCGCTCATGCCGAAGTCCCGCTGCGCGGAGGCGATCCTGGACGCCGCCGCAACCATCCTCGGCGACTGACGGCTCGGGCCGCCCGCCTCGGGCGGGTGGCGCTCACGCCCCTTGCTACCCTCGGCGCATCGCACGATCGAGCCTGGCAGCCCCTGATCGTCGAGCCCAGCCGGAACGCGCCGTCGCCGTCGCGCGCGACCTGGTCGACGCGTGCGGACGAGCGGTCCGGGCGCCACTCGACGTCCTGAACGCGTCGGTCGCCTGCCTGCTGTCGGGTGGGCACCTGGTCATCGAGGACGTGCCCGGTGTCGGCAAGACCGTTCTCGCCCGGGCGCTCGCTCGGGCGGCCGGCTGCGAGTTCTCGCGCCTGCAGTGCACGGCTGACCTGCTCCCCGCCGACGTCACCGGCACGAACATCTGGGACCAGCGCGAGGCGGAGTTTCGGTTCCGGCCGGGCCCGGTCTTCGCCAACCTGATCCTGGTCGACGAGGTCAACCGGGCCTCGCCCAAGACCCAGTCGGCGCTGCTCGAGTGCATGGAGGAGCACCAGGTCACGGTCGACGGCACGACCCACCCGCTGCCGGCGCCGTTCATGGTGATCGCCACGCAGAATCCGATCGAGCACGAAGGCACGTTCCCGCTGCCGGAGGCACAGCTGGACCGGTTCGCGCTGCGGCTGTCGATGGGATACCCCGCGCCGGCGGTGGAAGCGCAAATGCTGTGTGACCTGGCCGACAAGGACCCGATCGCCGAGGTTCCGGTGGTCGCGAGCCCCGCGGAGATCGAGGCTGCCAGCCGCGAGGTCGCGCGAGTCCACGTCGCGGCGGGGCTCGCCGAGTACGTCGTGGGCGTGCTCTCGGCGACGCGTGCGGATCCGCGCTGCGCGCTCGGTGCCAGCCCCCGCTCCGGGCTGGGCCTGATCCGCGCCGCGAAGGCGATCGCGCTGATCGAGGGCCGAGACTACGTGGTGCCCGACGACATCAAGCGGATCGCGGTGATGGCGCTCGCGCATCGAATCGTCCTCGGCACCGAGGCGCAGATCAGGAGCACCGACGCCGTCGACGTCGTCGCCGACGCGCTCGAGGCGACGCGGGTCCCATGATCGTTCGGCCCACGGGCCGCGGTGCCAGCATCGGGATACTCGGTGTCGCCGCCCTGATCGCCGCGTTCGCGTTCGGCACGCAGGCGCTCGTGCCGCTCGG